>NZ_JBIWPN010000021.1:0-130316 GCF_044768305.1 Kitasatospora sp. NPDC101155
TCAACGGGCCGTGCCTGGCGTGGGATCGCCACACCGGGACTGACCGGCCCTCCAGGGGCGTTTAGCCTGTCCGCCTGCCCGGCGGCCAGGATGTTGCGAGCAGCGTTGAGGTCACGGTCATGCAGCACGCCACACACCGAGCAGGCCCACTCCCTGACGTGCGGCGGCTTGGGTCCGTCGCGGTGTCCGCACTCCGAGCAGGGCTGGGAGCGCTGTGGATCGTCGCCGCACTGCTGGCCGCCGTGTACCTGTTCGGCGGCGCCTTCAAGATGGTCACGCCGAAGGAGAGGATCGCCGCCGCCGGGTGCAGCGGGCGCTGGGTCGAGGACTTCAGCGCCGGCGGGGTGAAGGCGATCGGCGCCGTCGAGGTGCTCGCCGCCGTCGGGCTGATCCTGCCCGCGGTGCTGGACGTCGCGCCGGTGTTCGTGCCGCTGGCCGCGCTCGGGCTGGTGCTGCTGATGGCCGGGGCGGCGGCGGTGCGGCTGCGGCGGCAGGAGTTCAAGCTCGTCGCGGTGGACGTGGTCTACCTCCTGCTGGCCGCGTTCGTGGTGTGGGGGCGCTTCGGACCGGAGTCGTTCCTCGGCTGATCTTCCCGGTGCGGCGATCGGCCGCGTGCGACCGCCACAGGGGAGCGGTCGCGCGCGGCCGATCGCGTTCAGTGGCCCGGCCGGCCCGGCCGGGCCGGCCGGGCCACGGGGGGCGCGGGGGCGCGCCGCGAACGTCCGCGCGCCCCCGGTTCACCCGAGCAGCGCCTCCACCGCCTCCGGTGTCCAGTGCCCGGTCGCGCCCGGGCGGGTGGCGAGGTAGCGGGCCGCGCGCCGGGCGCTCCAGCTGTGGGACTGGGCCAGGCCCGCGCCCGGGGTGCGCAGGTAGGCGGCCGAGGGGGCGGCGGGTTCGGCGCCGGCCAGTCCGGTGGGGGAGGTGAAGGTGAGCAGCGGGTGCCCGTCCAGCTCGCCCGGGCACAGCAGGGTCTCGTAACGGTCCGGACCCAGTTCGTCACGCCCGGTGGCCAGGGCGCGGGTGAGGTCGAGGTCGGCGCCGGGGGGAGCGGTACATCTCCTGCGCGGCGACGTCGCTGAACTGGCCCGCCGTCACCAGGCAGGCGCGACACGGCAGGTCGCCGGGAAGGGCCGGGTCGTAGTAGGCCATCGCGCCGCCCCAGGTCGGTGACCGCCCGGCGAAGTACAGCCCGCCCGGCAGCGTCAGCGCCGCCTCCCGGCGCGGCGGGCGCCGGTCGCGGCAGCCCGGGTAGTCGCGCGCCCCGCCCTGTGGTCGTCCGCCGTACAGGTAGCAGTCGAAGCGGGCGGCGTGCAGGTTGGAGCCGTAGGCGGTGTACCAGACGAGTGGATCCTCGCCGTTCCGGCCGGAACCGCGCCCTGTGGTCCACACCGTATTCACAGGAAACGTCCCCACGGAAAACGTCGGCGACAGACTCTCACACAAACGTGCGAATGGGGTGAACGGGCCGATGATTCGACCAACACCTCCCGATTCGGTAGCCACCCCCTCACTACCGGTACCGTTCCGGACGCCATGGCGTTCATCATCCTTCCCTCTCCCGTCACACCCCTCCGGTTTTCGCCGACTAGGCTTCACCAGCGAAATTGCCAGAAAACCACCAAAACGACATTCGAATCGCATCGCTGCCGCCACACCAGGCATCGATCATGAGATTTTCCTTTGACCACACCTTCGCTGCATCCGGCGGACTCCCAGCGGAGTCATGGTGAGTGGGCGCATCCCGTCAGGTGACACCATGTGACGTTGACATCGCACCAAGTGCACGACACACACGCGCCCCCAAGGAAAACGGAGCCGAGGAACCCATCCCCATGGACGCACGCCACGACACGGCCGGCCCAGGCACGCTGCACCGCCCCCATCCGGGGCAGGCGGCCAGCTGGCCGGTGGCCCAGCCCGCGCACCCGCGCACCCTGCTCGACGTCATCGCCGCGACCGCCGACGCCCACCCGTACGCGCCCGCACTCGACACCGGCGACGCCGTTCTCGACTACCGCACCCTGATGCAGGAGGTCGACGCCCTCGCCGGCCTGCTGGCCGGCCACGGCATCGGCTGCGGCGACCGGGTGGGCGTGCGCATCCCCTCCGGCACCGCCGACCTCTACGTCGCCATCCTCGCGGTGCTGCGCTGCGGCGCCGCCTACGTGCCGGTGGACGCCGACGACCCCGACGAACGCGCCGAGATGATCTGGCAGGACGCCCAGGTCTGCGCGATCCTCGGCGCCGAGCGCAGACTCTTCGCCGGACCCGCCGCCCGCCCCTCGGGCCGCCCCGCCTGGCCCTCGCCGAACGACGACGCCTGGATCATCTTCACCTCCGGCACCACCGGCCGCCCCAAGGGCGTCGCCGTCACCCACCGCAGCGCCGCCGCCTTCGTCGACGCCGAAGCCCGCATCTTCCTGCCGCAGCAGCCGCTCGGCCCCGGCGACCGCGTCCTCGCGGGCCTCTCCGTGGCCTTCGACGCCTCCTGCGAAGAGATGTGGCTGGCCTGGCGCCACGGCGCCTGCCTGGTCCCGGCCCCCCGCTCCCTGGTCAAGGCCGGCACCGACCTCGGCCCCTGGCTCGTGAGCCGCCGCATCACCGCCATCTCCACCGTCCCCACCCTGCTCGCCCTGTGGCCCCAGGAATGCCTCGACCGGGTCCGCCTGATCATCGTCGGCGGCGAGGCCTGCCCCGCCGAACTCGTCGAGCGCCTGGCCGTGCCCGGCCGCGAGTTCTGGAACACCTACGGCCCCACCGAGACCACCGTCGTCGCCACCGCCGCCCGAATGCTCCCCGGCCAGCCCGTACGCATCGGCGCCCCGCTGGACGGCTGGGAGATCGCCGTCGTCGACCAGGCCGGCAACCCCGTGCCCTGGTACGAGAGCGGCGAACTGCTGATCAGCGGCGTCGGCACCGCCCGCTACCTCGACCCCGCCAAGGACGCCGAGAAGTACAGCCCCCACCCCGCGATCGCCTCCCCGCGCGTCTACCGCAGCGGCGACCTGGTCAGAAACGACCCCGAGGGCCTGATCTTCCTCGGCCGCGCCGACGACCAGATCAAACTCGGCGGCCGCCGCATCGAACTCGGCGAGATCGACGCCGCCCTCCAGGCCCTGCCCGGCATCCGCGCCGCCGCGGCCGCCGTGCGCAAGACCCCGGCCGGCGCCGACCTGCTGGTCGGCTACCTGGTCGCCCAGCCCGGCACCACCCCCGACCTCGCCGCCGCCCGCCAGCAGCTGCTGGAGCACCTGCCCGCCCCGCTGGTGCCCGTCCTCGCCGTGGTCGACTCGCTGCCCACCAAGACCTCCGGCAAGGTCGACCGCAACGCCCTGCCCTGGCCACTGGCCACCACCGGCACCGCCGCGGCCGCCGCCGAGACCCTCGACGGCACCGCCGGCTGGCTCGCCGGCCACTGGGAGCGCCTGCTCGGCATGGCCCCGGGCAGAGCCGACGACTTCTTCGCCCTCGGCGGCTCCAGCCTCACCGCCGCCCGCCTGGTCTCCGAACTGCGCACCCGCCACAGCGGCGTCTCCGTCGCCGACCTGTACGCCCACCCGGTACTCGGCGACCTCGCCGGCTACCTCGACACCCTCACCCCGGCCCGGCCGGCGGCCGCGGCCGGGCCGGAAGCCGCCGCGACCACCGCACCCGTAAGGCCGGTACGCCCCACCCCGCGCAGCGCGGCCCTGTGGCAGACCCTCATCCTGCTCGTCCTGTTCGCCATCTCCGGCCTGCGCTGGGTCATCGTCCTGATCGCCGTCGACAACCTCCTCGGCAACCACCTCCCCTGGGCCCCGCACAGCTCCTGGTGGCCCGTCGTCGCCGGCCTGCTCGTCTTCTACAGCGCCCCCGGCCGCACCCTGATCGCCGCCGCCGGCGCCCGCCTCATCACCGCCGGCATCCGCCCCGGCAGCCACCCCCGCGGCGGCCACGTCCACCTGAGACTGTGGACCGCCGAACGCTTCACCGCCATGTTCGGCACCGGCCGCCTCAGCGGCACCCCCTGGGCCCCGCGCTACGCCCGGATGCTCGGCTGCCGCGTCGGCAAGGACGTCCAACTGCACACCGCGCCCCCGGTCACCGGCCTGGCCCGGATCGGCAACGGCGCCTCGGTCGAACCCGAGGTCGACATCGCCGGCTGGTGGCTCGACGGCGACACCCTCCAACTCGGCCGCATCGACATCGGCGAGCACTCCAGCATCGGCCACCGCGCCACCCTGATGCCCGGCGCCCGCATCGGCCACGGCGCCGAGATCGCCCCCGGCTCCTGCGTCACCGGCACCGTCCCACCCGGCGAGCACTGGAACGGCTCCCCGGCCCGCCCCTCCACCGAGGCCCGCACCCAGTGGCCGACGACGCCGGCCCGCCCCTCCCGGACCTGGAACCTCGCCTACGGCGCCGGCTTCGCCCTCTTCGGACTCCTCCCCGTCATCGCCGCGCTGCCCGCGCTGCTGATCATCTACCCGATGGTCGACACCGACCGCACCCTGGTCCAGGCCATGCTCCAGCTGCTGCCGATGACCGCCCCGCTCGCGGTGCTGACCGTCCTGTGCCACGCCGCGCTGATAGCCCTACTGATCCGCCTCCTCTCCCTGCCACTGCGCCCGGGCTTCCACCCGGCCACCGGCCGCGTCGCCTTCTGCGCCTGGGCCGTCTCCGGCCTCAGCGACACCGCCCGGCGCACCCTGTTCCCCTTCTACGCCAGCCTCTTCACCCCGGTGTGGCTGCGCCTGCTCGGCGCGAGGATCGGCCGCCGGGTCGAGGCCTCCACGGTGCTCTCGCTGCCCGGCCTGATGCAGGTCGACGACGGCGCCTTCCTCGCCGACGACACCCTCGTCGCCCCCTACGAGCTGCGCGGCGGCTGGCTGCACCTGGGCCGCTCGCACGTCGGACGCCGCTCCTTCGTCGGCAACTCCGGCATCGTCGGCCCCGACCGCTCCCTGCCCGACAACTCCCTGGTCGGCGTGCTCTCCGACACCCCCGCCCACGCCCCCGAGGGCTCCTCGTGGCTGGGCCGGCCCGCCTTCGCACTGCCGCGCGTGGCCGACACCGGCGCCGAGGGCCGCACCTACAACCCGCCCAAGCACCTGATGTGGGCACGCGCCGGCGTCGAGGTCTGCCGGCTCCTTCCGGTCATCGTCGCGGTCGTGCTGGCCGACCTGGTGTTCGCCGCCCTGCAGTCGATACGGGACGACTACGGGCTGGGCGTGGCCTTCGGCTCCGCCGGGCTGGTGCTGATCGCCGCCGCCGTCGCCGCCTGCGCGATCGCCACCGTCGCCAAGTGGCTGCTGGTCGGGCGCTTCCGCGTCGCCGAGCACCCGCTGTGGTCCTCCTTCGTGTGGCGCAACGAGCTCTACGACACCTTCGTCGAGGAGCTCGCCATGCCCTTCGGCGGCGGCGCCATCACCGGCACCCCGTACCTGAACGTCTGGCTGCGCAGCCTCGGCGCCAAGATCGGGCGCGGCGTGTGGTGCGAGACCCACTGGCTGCCCGAGAGCGACCTGGTCACCGTCGAGGCGGGCGCCAGCGTCAACCGCGGCACCGTGCTGCAGACCCACCTGTTCCACGACCGGGTGATGCGCCTGGGCCCCGTCCACCTGGGCGCCGGCTCCACCACCGGGCCCCACTCGATCGTCCTGCTCAACTCCGCGCTGGGCGACAACACCACGGTCGGCCCCGCCTCGCTGGTCATGCGCGGCGAGAGCGTGCCCGGCGACACCCGCTGGCTCGGCAACCCCGTCGCCGCGTGGAACGCCGACCCCACCCCGCCGGCCGGGCGCCGCGCCGCCCGCGGGCGCAGGCGCACCGCGGCGGTGTGATCACGGTCACTTCCGCCGGGCGATGAGTTATCGGTGCGGTCACGGTCCTAACCCGTGACCGCACCGATTTTGCTTTGCCCGTACTTGAGGGGACACCGGACATGACCACGGCAACTGTGAAGACCACCGCTGCGAAGACCGCCGAGACCGCCGCCGCGAAGACCGCCGCCGTGAAGGGCCCGGCGGCCTACTTCCCCTCGATCGAGAAGAAGTACGGCCGGCCCGTCGAGGAGTGGAAGGAGCTCATCCGCACCTCCCCGCTCACCCGGCACATGGAGCTCGTGGCCTGGCTCAAGGCCGAGCACGGCCTCGGCCACGGCCACGCCAACGCCCTGGTCGCCCACACCCTCGCCGAGCGGGCCTGACCGCCCCGCGCGGGGGAGTGCGCCGATGCCCCGGGGCCGGACGGTGGTCCGGACCCGGGGCATCGGGCTGTGGGGAGGCCTGCGGGAGGCGTGCGGGCTCAGGGGCGCGGGAGCGCCGGCGGGGGGTTGATCGCCTCGACGGCCTTGACCAGCGGGGCCAGCTCGGGGTTCCTGGCGGCCTCGTCGAGCGCCTCGCGCAGGGCGGCGTCGTTGGTCGGGCGGGCCCGCTCCAGGAGCTTCAGGCCGTCCTCGGTGACGTTGGTGTAGATGCCGCGCCGGTCGGTCGGGCACAGGTAGCGGGAGAGCAGGCCGCGGTCCTCCAGCCGGGTGACCAGGCGGGTGGTGGCGCTCTGGCTGAGCACGACCGCGTCGGCGACCTGCTTCATCTGCAGGTGCCCGCCCTCGTCGTCGTGCTGGCGGCTGAGCACGTCGAGCAGCGAGTACTCCCGCACGCTCAGGTCGTGCTCGGACTGCAGGGCGCGCTCGATGTGCGCCTCGATCCGGCCGTACAGGAGGTAGAGGGCGGCCCATCCGTTGGCGAGGGCGGTCAGCGCGGGGTCCGTGGCGGTCATGGGCCCGGTCTCCTTTCCAGGTGCTACGCGCCCCAGGATAAGCCATGCGATGAAATATCGGCTAGGGCATACATAAGGCTTATGCAAGCATCTGGCGCCCTCGGCGGCCCCGGTCCGCGGATCCGGGCGGCGGCCCGACGGGTCTCGCCGGCCGGTGCGCCGGGCGTCGGCGGTCACCCGTTCGGAGTAGTGGCGGGGGCCGGGGTCGGCCGATCGGGGCTCGGCCCCGTTTTCGCGCGCCCGGAGCGCGCCCCCGGCCTGCCTTCGGGGTTCTGGCGAAGGCGAATTGCCCGCACTTGCACTTATGCCGCGTCTGCAACTATTGTCGGGAGGCGTAAGGCGCACTAGCAATCGCACGGAGGTCGCGCCAATGCCCCTCGCACTCCTCGCCCTGGCCATCGGAGCCTTCGGGATCGGGACCACCGAGTTCGTGATCATGGGCCTGCTGCCCGAGATCGCCGGCGACTACGGCGTCTCGATCCCCACCGCCGGACTGCTCGTCACCGGCTACGCGATCGGCGTCGTCATCGGCGCCCCGCTGATGACGGTGCTCGGCACCAGGATCAGCCGCAAGACGATGCTGATGCTGCTGATGGGCCTGTTCACCGTCGGCAACCTGGTCTCCGCGACGGCACCGGGCTTCGGCCTCATGCTCGCCGGACGCATCGTCGCCTCGCTCGCCCACGGCGCGTTCTTCGGCATCGGCTCCGTCGTCGCCGCCGAACTCGTCGCCCCGCAGAAGAAGGCCGGCGCCATCGCCACCATGTTCACCGGACTGACCGTCGCCAACATCGTCGGCGTCCCGCTCGGCACCCTCATCGGCCAGGCCGTCGGCTGGCGCACCACCTTCGCCGCCGTCGCCGTCCTCGGCGTGGTCGGCCTGCTCGGCATCGCCAAGCTCGTGCCCGCGATGCCGCGCGCCGAGGGCGCCCACCTGCGCCGCGAACTCACCGCCTTCCGCAACCCGCAGGTCCTGCTCGCCATGGCGATGACCGTGCTCGGCTTCGGCGGAGTGTTCGCCGCGATCACCTACATCGCGCCGATGATGACCCACGTCGCCGGCTACTCCGACGGCGCGGTCACCTGGCTGCTGGTGCTGTTCGGCACCGGGATGTTCCTCGGCAACCTGCTCGGCGGCAGGTTCGCCGACCGCAAGCTGATGCCGATGCTCTACGCCACCCTCGGCGGACTCGCCGTCGTGCTCGGGCTGTTCACCCTGACCGCGCACGACAAGACCGCCGCCGCCGTCACGATCACGCTGGTCGGCGCGCTCGGCTTCGCCACCGTCCCGCCGCTGCAAAAGCGCGTCCTCGACCAGGCCCACGGCGCCCCCACCCTGGCCTCGGCCGTCAACATCGGCGCCTTCAACCTCGGCAACGCCCTTGCGGCCTGGCTCGGCGGGACCGTCATCAGCGCCGGCCTCGGCTACACCGCCCCGAACTGGGTCGGCGCCCTGCTCGCCGCCGCCGCCCTGGTCCTCGCCTTCTGGTCCGCCGCGCTGGAACGGCGCACCCCGGCCGCCGTTCCTGCCCCGGTCGCCGTCCCGGTCCCCTCCCACACCTAGGAGAAGCACCAATGATCGTCCCCACCGTGAAGCTCAACAACGGCGTCGAGATCCCCCAGCTCGGCCTCGGCGTTTACCAGATCCCCGACGACGAGACCGCCACCGTCACCCTCGCCCTTCAGGCCGGCTACCGCAGCATCGACACCGCCGCCGCCTACGGCAACGAGACCGGCGTGGGCCGGGCCCTGGCAGCCTCCGGCCTGGACCGTGACGACCTGTTCATCACCACCAAGCTGTGGAACCCCGACCAGGGCTACGACACCACCCTGCGGGCCTTCGACGCCAGCCTCGCCAAGCTCGGCCTCGACCACGTCGACCTCTACCTGATCCACTGGCCCGCCCCGGCCCGCGACCTCTACCTGGACTCCTGGCGCGCCATCGAACGCCTCACCGCCGAGGGCCGCATCCGCGCCGCCGGCGTGTCCAACTTCCAGCCCGCGCACCTGGAGCGGCTGCTGGACCACAGCGAACTGGTCCCAGCCGTCAACCAGATCGAGCTGCACCCCGGCCTCCAGCAGGCCGAACTGCGCGCCTTCCATGCCGAACACGGCATCGCCACCGAGGCATGGAGCCCGCTCGCCCAGGGCGCCGTCCTGGACGACCCGGCCATCACCGCCATCGCCACCCGCACCGGCAAGTCCGCGGCCCAGGTGGTGCTGCGCTGGCACCTGCAGCTGGGCAACATCGTCATCCCCAAGTCGGCCACCCCGGCCCGCATCCGGGAGAACCTGGACGTCCTCGACTTCCAGCTCACCGACGCCGACATGGCCGCCATCGCCGCCACCGACCGGGACTTGCGCACCGGCCCGCACCCCGACCAGTTCAACTGACGGGCTGGGAGTAGCGGCAACAGCTCTGGTGAGTGATCAGCACAACTGGGCGGGCCCGTGTGCAGGCACACGGGCCCGCCCAGTTGTGCTGATCACTCACCCTTTCCAGGAACCGCAAGAGCGACGGTGGCCCCGGCCAACCTCGGCCGGGGCCACCGGAAACGGAGCCGAGCGGCACTCGCCCCGTCGCCGCTTCGGCATGGCCGAAGCGGCGACGGCATTTTGTCCGGCCCTGCGGCGCAGGAAGTCGACCGGACAGGACGGGACCGTGGACACTGAGGCCCCGCCCTCAGGCGTAGCGCACTCTCTCCCAGGATGCCGCCGGCTTCAGCCGGGCGAGATGGGGGTCCCCCCGCCCGGAGGGTGGGGGAGGGGCCTTGGCTCGGAGCCGCGAAGCGTCGAAGCAGACTTCGGAGGTTTGGACGGGAGTCGTTGTCAGTGGCTCCCGGTAGGTTGATCGTGTGCATCTCCGGTACTCCTACCGCATCTATCCGACGGCAGGTCAGCGCTCCGCGCTGGCCCGGACGTTCGGGTGTGCCCGGGTGGTGTACAACGACGCTCTTACGGCACGGAAGGAAGCCCGGAAAGCCGGTCTGCCGTATCCGAGGAGCGCCGACTTGCAGAATCGGGTCATCACGGCGGCGAAGCGCACGGCCGATCGGGCGTGGCTCGCGTCGGTCGGTGTCGAGCCGCTGATCCAGTCCCTCCGGGACCTGGACACTGCCTACCGGAACTTCTTCGACTCGGTGTCCGGCAAGCGCGCGGGCCGCCCCGTGGGCCTTCCCCGGTTCAAGTCGCGGAAGGACGGCCGGCAGTCGCTCAGGTTCACCCGCAACGGGTTCCGTATCCGCTCGAACGGGAAGTTGAACCTGGCGAAGATCGGCGATGTGCGGGTGAAGTGGTCCCGCGTCCTGCCGGCCGCCCCGTCGTCCGTGACGATCGTGCTCGACCCGGCGGGCCGGTACCACGCCTCCTTCGTGGTGGATGTCGAACCCGAGCACCTGCCCGAGACGACCGCGGAGGTCGGGATCGACCTCGGGCTGACCACCTACGCCGTCATGTCGGACGGAACGGTGATCGACAACCCGCGCTTCCTGCGCAAGGCGGAGAAGAGGCTCAAGGCCGCGCAGCGGGAACTGTCCCGCAAGGCCAAGGGGTCGAAGAACCGGGCCAAGGCCAGGCGCAAGGTTGCCAAGGCCCACGCCAAGGTGGCCGACACCCGCAACGACTGGCTGCACAAGCAGACCACCAGGATCATCCGCGAAACCCAAGCGGTGTACCTGGAGGACCTGAACGTGCGCGGTCTGGGACGGACGCGACTCGCCAAGTCCGTCCACGATGCCGGATGGTCCACCTTCCGGCGCATGCTCGAAGAGAAGGCAGCCCGGTACGGACGCCACATCGGAGTCATCGGCCGGTACGAGCCCACCAGTCAGGTCTGTTCGTCCTGCGGTGTCCTGGACGGACCCAAGCCCCTCGCGGTACGCGAGTGGACCTGCGGGGTGTGCGGTGTCCGCCACGATCGTGACCTCAATGCTGCTCGGAACATCCTGGCCGCCGGACGGGCGGACAGGCTAAACGCCTGCGGAGGGCCGGTAAGACCTGGCGTGGCAATCCCACGCCAGGCACAGCCCGTTGAAACAGGAACCCACCGGAATGCCAGCCGTACAGGGCGCAAGCCCCGTGCCGCAGGCGCGGCCGGAGTCCCCGTGTTTTAGCGCGGGGAGGATGTCAAGCTTTATGCCGAGCGATGCGGCGCGCATTCGCACCAGACCACCTTGCCGACCCCGCCCGGGCGCGGGAAGTGCCCCCACTCGACGGCGAGGGCCTCCACGAGGAGCAGGCCGCGCCCGCACCCGGCCGTGGCGTCCGGGTGCTGGGGCACGGGCGGCCGGTCGCTGGCGTCGTGCACCTCGATACGGAGCCGGGTGGCGTCGACATCGAAGGACACCCAGACCAGCCGCCCCGGCATGCCCGAGTGCAGCACGGCGTTGCCCACCAGCTCCGAGGTGAGCAACTCGCCGACCTCGGAGTAGCAGTCGCCGTCCGGCACGGTGGCGAGCAACTCGCGCAGCATCCGCCGTGCGAGCAGCGGCGAGCGGCGGGAGCGCGGGAACCAGCAACCACGGGTCGCGGTGGTAGGGCTGACGGGGACGTCGGTTTCAGGCATGGCGGAGCCACCTCCGGTGGGGTTGGGGATCGAGGCGGGCGGAAAGCGGCCCGACTACGGATCGAGACATGGGGATGCCCGGCAGTCGATCGCAGAGAGTGGTCATCTCATCGACTGTGGGTAGCATGCGCCCAGCGGAAGATCATTAGCAAGAATTCCGTGCGGAACATTTTCCGATCTTGGTTTGCTAGTAACCTGGCATCAGTTCCGCGTCACTCATGGGGAGTTGATCACATGGGCCAACCGCGCCCGTCGGTTCGCCGTCGCCGCGTCGCGAGCTTGCTCATCCGCCACCGTGAGGCGGCGGACAGGACGCCGGATGAGGCCGCGACGCGCATCGACTGCCATCGCTCCAAGATCAGTCGGATGGAGAATGCCTGGCTGCCGATCTCCAGCAGCGAGTTGCGGGACCTGCTCACGTTCTACGGCGTGGACGATCCGGATTACGTGGAGGAAGTGGTCACGCTCAACCGGCAGGGTTCAGAGCGCGGTTGGGCCCAGCAGTTCGACATCTCGCCACCGTCGTACGTCGACTACATCGACTACGAGGAGAGCGCCAGCCACATCCGCTCGTTCCAGCCGATGATGGTCGCGGGCCTGTTGCAGACAGCGGACTACGCACGAGCCGTCTACCGGGCCTCGCCGTTCGACATCCCTCCGGAGCGAATCGACGAGCTCGTGGCAATTCGGCTTCAGCGGCAGAAGGTTCTGGATCACGCTGAGCCTCCACGGCTCAGCGTGATCCTGGGGGAAGCCGCACTTCGAGGGCACGTAGGCGGCGTGAACGTGCTGCGGGAGCAGTTGGACCACCTGCGGCAGCTGGGCGACCGTCCGAACATCGAGCTACAGGTGCTGCCCTTCAGCGCAGGAGCCCACGCAGGAATCATGGGCTCGTTCGTACTCTTCAGCTTCGCGACTTCGGCCTTTTCCGATGTCGTGTGTGTGGAGCACCAGGCAGGCATGCTCTACATGGAGAAGCCCGAGGAGACGTCTGCCTATACGCTCACGTTCGACTCGTTGCGTTCGAGTGCGTTGAGTGCCGCCGAGAGCCTCGACCTACTCACCCGGGTCATACGAGAGCTGTAGCGGTATCGACCGGAGGTGCTGAAGGTGTCTGCTCCCGATCTCAGCGGTGCGAACTGGCGGAAGAGCTCGTTCAGTGGAGAGACCGGGGCCTGCATCGAGATCGCGGACGGGTTCCCGGGGATGCTTCCCGTCCGCGACTCCAAGGACCCGCAAGGCGCTTCCCTCCTCTTCACCGCCGATGCCTGGACCGCCTTCATCGCCGCTGTTCGCGCGGGAGACTTCCCAGGAGAGCACTGACCGGCAACAGATCGGCGACCCACATCTCGGCTGCCGCCGACAGTGCAACCCACGCGCCGCCGTCGCGGATCGCGCGCAGCCGCCACCGGGCCGCGACGACGGCCGCCAGGGCGGCCACCTTTTGGGGCGGGCCCCGCGTCTGAAGACGCGGGGCCCGCCCGTTCTCATTCGTTCGTTCTCCGCTTCCGGGATCCCGGCCGCGGTGAGTGGTGGCGCCCCGAGCGGGACCACTCCGTCGCCACCGCCGCACTCAAGGGACTCGCCTGGTACCCACCCGCACCCCGTAGGAGGCCTGCGCCGACCACGGCACGCGCCTGGGCACCGGCAACCTCGACCTGATTGCCGAGGACTACACCGCCGACGCCGTCCTGATCACCCCCGACCCGCCCGACGCGAACCGGCGGCCTCGGTGGCGCTGCCCCCGCACAGTCGCGGACGGGTGACCGGGGGCCGGGGCCGCCAGCGGCACGATCGGGAAGAAGGCGGCCCCGGCCCCGGCACGTTTCCGTACGGGCGGGGCATCGACCGCGGAGTGCCCGTACGGCTGCGGTCGGCACCCATTGGACGACTTCAACAGCACTTGAAGTCAAGCCCGGGCCCCGCAGACGCCCCCGCGCGGCGGGCGGCCACCGCAGCGGGGTAGCCTCGCTCACGGCGGGGCCGGACGGGTCGAGCGGACAGGGCGGGCGGATGACAGGGCAGCAGCGCGGCTACTGGCGGGAGTCGGACGGCTCGACCGTCGCCGTCAGCCAGGCGCACATCGTGTGGACCAGGGCGGCCTACCCGGCCCTGGTGGACGTGGCGAGCCGCTACCACGCGGTGATCACCTACGCCGAGCTGGCCGAGGCGGTGCAGCAGGCCTCCGGGGTGCGCACCAGCGTCAACCAGCGGCACTGGATCGGCAAGGTGCTGGCCCTGGTGGTGCGCGAGGCGCACCGCCGCGGGGACCCGCCGCTGACGGCGCTGGTGGTGCACGCTGCCGACGGCATGGTCGGGACCGGCTACCAGGACGTGCTGGCGGTGGCCGGGCAGCCGCCGATCCTCGACGAGATGGACCGCGAACTCCACGCGGCCGCCGCCCGCCTGGCCTGCTACCGGCACTTCGGCGCCGACCTGCCCGCCGACGGCGGCATCCCGGCCCTGGCCCCGCGGCTGAAGACCACGGTGACCCGCAAGGCCGCCACCGCCGCCACCGCCGCCACCGCCGCCCCGCCGCGGCCGCCGGCGATCTGCCCGACCTGCTTCCTCGAACTGCCAGCGACCCGGGTGTGCGACTCCTGCGGCGAGAAGGCCCCGTAACCCGCCGGCCCCGCTGCGCCGCCCGCCGGTCCGCCGCCGTCTGTTCGTCGCCGTCTGTCCGCCGCCGTCAGACGGCGGCGGGCAGGCGGCCGGGCATCCGCCAGCCCTCGGCGAGGCGGGAGGGGGACAGGCGGCGGCCTTCGCCGAAGAACTCGCAGAACTTCATGATCAGCGGGTCCCAGCCGAGCGGGTCCACGTAGTGGTCGGTGCCCGGCACGATCAGGCGCTCGTCCACGTGGGCGCGCACCACGGTGACCTCGAAGGCGGTGCACCCCTCGTTGCCCGCCATCGGTGTGGCGGCCTCCAGACGGCACTCCAACTGCACCGGGCACTCGGCGGCGCGCGGCGCCCGCACCAGTTCGCCGTCCAGCTCGGTCATCCCGGCCGCGGCGAACTTGCGCCGCTCGTGGCGGTAGCCCTGCTCGCGCCTGTACGCGGGGATGTGCGGGTTGGCGGTCAGCAGCGCGAGGGCGTCGACGGCGTCGACCTGCGCCGAGGAGGGCAGGTTGAGTACGCACTCGCCCTCGCGGCGCAGGTTGACGGCGGTCTGGGCGTTGTTGCCCAGGCCCAGCACGCAGGACTGGCCCAGCCACCAGGCCGAGGACATCGGCGCCAGGTTGGCGCTGCCGTCCTCGTTGCGCGAGCCGATGAGCACCACCGGGGTGCCGAAGTAGAGGACCTTGAGGTCGGTGACCTTGTGCACGGGAATCCGGCCGTCCTTGCGTCGATTGATCGGTTGTCGGTCACCGACTCTGCCGCCGCCCGGGCGCGGCCGCTGGCGGGGATCGGACATCCAGTCCGGCGCCACGTGACCGGAATCACGCGGCAGGGGTGAAACCCCGTCACCCGGTTGGTCGATCTGATCACCGGAGCGATGAGTTCCGCAAGCACGGAGTGCACGTACGGGGGACGACGCCATGGGTGATGACGGAGCAGGAGACGAACCTGTCGGGCCGGTCGGCGTGAGCGGCGCCCGCTCCCGGTCGGGGGCGGCGGATGGGTGAGTCCACGGCGGCGAAGGCCGTCCGCAAGCTCACCGGCATGTGGTGGCCGGACGCCGATCCGGACAAGCTGCGCAAGGTCGCGGACGCGTGGGAGGCGATGGCCACCGCCATAGACAACGTCACGGTGCCGACCAACCAGGCCGCGGCGGCGATCGTCGCCAACAACCACGGTCCGGCCATCGACGCCTTCGGGAAGTTCTGGGGCCAGTACTACGGCGGCAAGGACAGCGCGGGCAAGGGCAAGGGCTGGCTGCCCGATGCCGCCGAGGCCTGCCGCAGCCTCGCCAAGGCGTTGCGGGACTTCGCCACCGAGGTCGACAAGGCGATCAAGAAGCTGGAGGAGGAAGCCGCGATCGTCGGCGCCACCCTGGTGGCCGGCACCGTCCTCGCCTTCTTCACCGCCGGCATCTCCGAGGGTGTTGCCGCGGGCGCCGCCGCGGGCATCGTCGCCACCGCCGCGGGTCTGGGCGTGACGGTCTCCGAGACGATCGCGACCATCGCCGCCACCGTGCTGGTCGGCGCGGCGTTCGGCGCCGTCGAGGCGATCACCGTCGACCTCGCCGTCGCCCAGCCGATCCGGGTCGAGTTCTTCGACGACGGCGGCTACAGCTTCAAGGAGGTCGTCGACTCCGCCGAGACCGGCGGCGTCATGGGCGGCGCCGGCGGCGGTTTCGGCGCCGGCGCCCGCGCCGTCTCCACCGCGGCCGGCGGCGCCGAGGGCGCCTCGGTGGCCCTGGCCGGCCTGGCCAAGGTCGCGGGTGCCGCCGACTCCATGCCCGGCCGGATGATCACCGGCGCCGGCCTCAGC
Source organism: Kitasatospora sp. NPDC101155 (assembly GCF_044768305.1). Taxonomy (NCBI): domain Bacteria; kingdom Bacillati; phylum Actinomycetota; class Actinomycetes; order Kitasatosporales; family Streptomycetaceae; genus Kitasatospora; species Kitasatospora sp. NPDC101155. The sequence goes on from NZ_JBIWPN010000021.1 coordinate 15,758, forward strand.
TACGGCTACGACGAGGCTTTCAAGACCGGCCCGGTCATGCCGCTGGACCTCGTCCTCGGCGCCGTCGGCGGCGCGGCCGCGCCGGGGGGACGCAAGGGTGCCGCCGACAGCGGCCCGTACGTCCCCCAGCACGCCAAACCGGTCGAGCTGCCGATGCCCGGCCGGCTGCCCCCGCGCGAGTACGTGGAGGACCACCCGAGCACCGCGAAGGTGACCACGGAGCTGGCACGCGTGCCACCCGGGGTCTTCAACAAGGTCTGGGACTACCTGAAAGCGGTCCCGGGCGGCGGGATCAGCATCGGCCCCCGGCCCATCACGGAGCTTCCGGGCGGTTTCGGCCTCGGCGGCGTCAGGCCGGTGGGAGGCAGCTCACCGGCGGAACACGTACCGGGCATGTACCTGCCCGACCAGCGCAGGCTCCTGATCAATTCGAGTGCCGAGACGCCGAGCAGCGTCGCGGTCCACGAGTTCGGGCACGCGGTCGACGCGGCCTACGGCGTCAAGAGCGGCCAGCCGGACTGGCTGCACACGCAGCAGCAGGTCATGGACCGGATCGGCTACAAACTGGACGCGTACATCCGCCAGCCGCACGAGTACTTCGCAGAGGCGTTCAACAACTGGACCGCCGGGACGCTGAAGAAGTTCACGTTCGGCGACCGCGAGGCGGCGAAGATCCTGAAGGAGTATTTTGAACGAGCATTCTGAGCCCTACGAGGTCGCCGGGAACCCGATGCTCGACGCCGACGGCGTCACCATCTGGCAGCGGTACGGCGGCAGGACCGCGGAGGGGTACCTCTACGACGGGTGGCACAAGATCCAGCCCGGCGACCCCCGCTACGAGGAACTGCTCCCGCAGGCACGGCTGAATCCGCAGGACACGGATGACGACGATGACGACGACCTGGACGACGACCCGGACGAGGGCCGGGGCGCGGTCCACCCCGAGACCATGGCCATGCTGATGGAGATGCAGCGCAGGACGAGCGAGCGCAACGCGGGGCAGTAGCCTCAGCCGCCCCCGCACGCGCCGGGCCGGCCGGGCCTCGCACCGTCGAACCCGGCCGGCCCCCCTTTTTTTTCCCGCCCGGGGCGCCTCAGGCCAGGCCGCGGGCGGCCACCGTACGGGCCTGGCCGTCGCGCAGCCGGTAGGACAGGCCCACCACGGCCACCCGGCCCTCGGCCACCCGGGCGGCCAGCAGCTGGGAGCGCTCCAGCAGCAGGTCCACGGTCTGGCGGATGTGCTCGTCCACGATCGCGTCCGGGTCCTCGATGCCCGCCGCCCGCGCCGACAGCACGCTCGGGGTCACCCGCTCCACCACGTCCCGCACGAAGCCGCCCGGCAGCCGCCCCTGCTCCAACGAGTCCAGGGCCGCCGCCACCGCGCCGCAGGAGTCGTGCCCCAGCACCACCACCAGCGGGCAGTCCAGCACCGCCACCCCGTACTCGATGCTGCCCAGCGCCTCCGCACCGGTCACATGGCCCGCGGTGCGCACCACGAACAGGTCACCCAGACCCTGGTCGAAGATGATCTCGGCGGCCAGACGGGAGTCCGAGCAGCCGAACAGCACCGCGAAGGGCTTCTGCCCCGGGGCGAGCGCCGCGCGGCGCCCGGCGTCCTGGTTGGGGTGCTCGGGGCCGCCGGCGACGAACCGGGCGTTGCCCTCCAGCAGCACCCGCAACGCCTCGCCGGGGTCGGATATCGGGCCGGATATCGGAGAGGGGATCATGCCTGCCACCCTAGAACGCCGCAGGTGGGGGCCGCCCGCCGGGGCCCGGCTCCCCGGCGGCGGGCAATGGCGGGGCGGGCACGGCGGGGCGGGCGCCGACGGGCTGCGCCGACCGGGGGAGGAGGTGGTTGTCGCAGGCACTGGGTACGGTGGCCGGTGTGTCCTCCCGTACGCCCCGCGCGTCCCGTGTGCCCCTGGCCGACCTGGTGCGCCTGCGCCAGGCCCGTGACCGGATGGACCGCGAGTACGACCAGCCGCTGGACGTGCCGGCGCTGGCCGGTACCGCGCTGATGTCGCCGGGGCACTTCTCGCGCAGCTTCCGCGCCGCGTACGGGGAGACCCCGTACAGCTACCTCATGACCCGCCGGATCGAGCGGGCCAAGGCGCTGCTGCGCCGCGGGGACCTGAGCGTGACGGAGGTGTGCATGGCGGTGGGCTGTACCTCGCTGGGCTCCTTCAGCACCCGCTTCACCGAGTTGGTGGGCGAGAGCCCCAGCGCCTACCGGGCCCGCGACCACGCCGACGGCGAGCCGATCCCGGCCTGCGTCGCCAAGGTCCGCACCCGCCCGGTGCGGCGTACGCAGGCGTAGGGCGGGCCCTCTCCCGTAGCGTGACGGGCATGAGCATCGAACTCGCCCAGTGTTTCATCGCCGTCGACGACCACGACAAGGCGCTCGCCTTCTACCGCGACGTGCTCGGCTTCGAGGTGCGCAACGACGTCGGCTTCGAGGGGATGCGCTGGGTGACGGTCGGATCCCCCGACCAGCCCGGCGTGGAGATCGTCCTGGAGCCTCCGCTGGCCGACCCGCACGCCTCCGAGGACGACCGCCAGGCCGCCGCCGAACTGCTCGCCAAGGGCCTGCTGCGCGGGGTCATCTTCCGCACCGACGACTGCGACGCCACCTTCGAGCGGATCCGCGCGGCCGGCGCCGAGGTGCTCCAGGAGCCGATGGACCAGCCCTACGGGGTGCGCGACTGCGCCTTCCGCGACCCGGCGGGCAACATGCTGCGCTTCAACCAGCCGCGCGCGAACTAGCCGTCAGCTCCCGCCCGTCGGGCGGCCCAGGCGGTGGAAGACCAGCCAGGCCCGCACCCCCTGGGCCAGGGCCACGGCCGGGAGCACCGACCAGGGCAGCAGGCCGGCCAGGGCGAGCGGGGGCAGTGCGAGCGCCGCGACGGCGAGGACGGGCAGGGTGCTCAGCAGGCTGACGCGCAGCCGGATGCGGTGGGGCATCGGGCCGGTCATCGTGACGCCCGGCGGGCGTGGTCGAGGAAGGTGCGCAGGTCGGCCCAGGCGTCGGCGGGGGCGGCGGGGTCGCCGGACAGGGCGGCCGGGTCCTCGCGCCAGGCGGTGCGCACGGCGGCGGACAGGGTGGTGTCGCCGCCGCTGAAGAGGCGGGAGAGCTCGTCCAGGCGGTCGGCGATGCGGCGCACCCGGGGGTCGGCGGGGTCGGTGCCGGCGCTGCGCAGCTCCTCGGCGCGGCGGTAGAGCTGGGGCCATTCGACCTCCAGCAGGTAGTGGGCGGCCGGCCCGAGGGCGGCGGCGTGGTCGGCGAGGGCGTGCAGCTGGTCCTCGTCGAGGTGACGGCGCAGGGCCTCGTCGGCGGCGGGTCCCGTGCCGCCGACGGCCTGGAGCAGGCGCAGCAGGTCGGCGGTGCCGGGGAAGCGTTCGGCGGCGAGTTCGGTGTGCAGGTGGGTGAGGCGTTCGCGCAGGGTGTGCAGGGCGGCGAGGGAGGCCTCGGTGGTGGCCAGGTGCTCGCGCACCAGCCGCAGAGGCGCACCACGTCCTGCTCGGTGTAGGCGCGGTGGCCGGAGGCGGTGCGCCGGGAGGGGCTGAGCAGGCCGATCTGGTCCCAGTGGTGCAGGGTGCGTACGGTCAGGCCACTCGCCTCGGCGAGCGGGCCGACCTTCCAGGTCTGTCCGGAGGAGGTCATGGCACGAGCATCCCTCCTGACGCGGCGTGAGGTGCAAGCCCGGGGCCGGGTGCGGTTTCGCGCGCGGGCTCAGGCGCGGGCGGGCAGCGGGTAGTCGGGCAGGGCGATGTCGCCGGCCTTGGCGAACTGGGCGGCGAGGACGGCGCGCAGCGGCCAGCGGCCCATCCAGCGCATGGAGGCGGCGCGCAGGCGGATCATCAGGGCGGTGTCGGGGGCGTAGCCGTTCATGCCGCCGGGCGGCAGCTCCTGGGCGCGGGCGACGTAGGGGCGCATCAGCTCCTCGTAGCGGGCGAAGGCGGCGGCGAAGTCGCCTGCGGAGGAGGCGAGTTCACCGGCCAGCAGGTAGCCGCCGACCAGGGCGAGGCTGGTGCCCGGGCCGGTGAGCGGGCTGGGGCTGTAGCCGGCGTCGCCGAGCAGGGCGACGCGGCCGCGGGTGTAGTGGTCGAGGTGGATCTGGCCGTAGGAGTCGAAGGCGAAGTCCTCGGCGGTGGACATTCCGGCGAGCAGGCGGTCCACCTCCCAACCGGCTTCGGCGAAGCGCTCGGTGAGCAGCCGGCGCTGGGCGGCGCCGTCGCGGCGCTCGAACGTGAGCGGGGCGGAGCGGAAGCTCAGGGCGACCTTCACCTCGCCGGGCAGCCGGCCCGGGCGGGCGGCGGCGACCAGGCCGCCGGGGGCGTTGTACATCAGGAACCAGCTGTCGAGACCGCGGGCGAGGGCCGGGTCGTGGACGGTGAACCAGGCGGTGTAGCCGCCGAGCGGGCGGTAGTGGTTCTCCTCGGGGTCGAAGGCCAGGCGCCGTACGACCGAGTGCAGGCCGTCGGCGCCGACGACGAGGTGGAAGCGGCGTGCGGGGGCGTTCTCGAAGCGGACGGTGACGCCCTCGGCGTCCTCGGCCAGGGCGGTGACGCTGTCGTCGTAGCGGTACTCGACGTCGTCGGTGGCCTGGCGGAGCAGGTCGGCGAGGTCGCCGCGCAGGATCTCGATCTCGGAGACGATGCCCTCGCCCTCGAACAGCTCGACGGGCATCCGCGCGGTCAGCCTCCCGCGGCGGTCGACCAGGGCGATGCCGCGCTGCTCCACGCACAGCGCGCGGGCCCGCTCCATCAGGCCCATCCGCTCGATGACGGTGCGTCCGGCGCCGCGCAGGTCGACGGTCTGTCCGCCGGGGCGCGGGCCGGGGGCGCGTTCGACGACGACGGGGCGGAAGCCGTGGCGGCGCAGCCAGTAGGCGAGGGCGGGGCCGGCGATGCCGGCGCCGGAGATGAGGATGTCGGTGTTCTCCATGCCCGCAACCGTACGCCGTACGCATGGCGCCCAACGAGCTCTGTGCTGCGGTTATTTGAGATTTGGGCACTAGTGCACTAGGGCGCTTCGAGGCAGCACGGGGGCGGCTCTCCGGACGGTCTGCGGGCGGTTTTGCGGGCTTTGCGCAGGCCGGCGGCCCGGCGGGGTGCACTAGTGCGCGGCGGGCCCCGCCCGGCGCGGGCCGCCGCCCGCCGCCCCGCCGACCACCGGGCCCGCGCCCGAAGACCCGCGCCCGCACCCGGTACGAACCGGGTGCGGGCGCGTGGGGTGTGCGGGAACGTCAGGAGATCGGGTTCGCGGGTGTGCCCATGAGGGCGTGCAGCAGGTCCTCGCCCAGGCCCAGGCCGGTGTGCGACTCGTCCGACAGGCCGTAGTCGCGGTACCACTCCGAGGGCGCCTCCGGGTGCGGGCCGCTGACCGCCACCCGGCCCGCGCCGTAGGAGGCGACCACGGCGGCGGCGCGGTCGTTGGTGTAGCGGGCCAGCACGTCCACGTCCGGGCCGTCCACGTCGAAGTACGGGCCGTCCTGGAAGTACATCCGCTGCGGGTGGCCGCGCCAGGCGACGTCGACCAGGTGGTCCTGGTCGTCGGTGACGGCGGCGCCCTGGGAACGGATGTACTGGCCGGAGTCGCCCGGCAGGAGGCCGTAGCCCGGGTCCTCGCCGGCCAGGTAGCCGCCCATGCACAGGCCCAGGTAGCGCCCGCCGCCGCGTACGTAGGCGCGCACCAGCTCCGGGGAGAAGCCCCGGTCGCGCTCCAGCAGGCCCCAGGCGGTGGTCACTTCCTGGCCGTTGGTGCCGCCCGGCTGCACGTACAGGGCGGCCCCGGCGAGCGCGTCCGGGCCGAAGCGCGTCTCCTCCTTCGGGCCGATGTAGCGCACCGTGAAGCCGTCGTGCTCCAGCATGTCGTGCGCCGCCTCCGGGCAGCCGTCGCAGGCCGCCGGGCCCCGGTAGACCAGGGCGAGCGGGCTGTTGCCCGGGAGCACCGCTCCGGGGGTGCCCCCGCGGGCTCCGGCGCCACCGCCGTCCTCGCCCCGCTCGTCGGCGGACGGCGGCGCCCCGCAGGCCGTCGCCACCAGCACCGCCGTCGCCACCGCCAGCGCCGCCGCGCTCCGCCGCAGCCCAGCCCACGTCTCCCGCACTCCTGCCGCCCTCCCCGGGTCCTCCGCCGCCCTGCCGCCCCGACGCTACGTCCCAGCGGCGCCGCGGCGCACACCGGCCCCCCTGATCGGGTGAACAGCGGTGCGGAAACTGACGGAAGGGGAGAGGGTCGCTAGGGAGTGTCGGACATGCCCTGGCCCCGCTGCAGCGCCGTCACCACCGCCGACAGGTCCCGCTCCGCGATCGACGGGTCCGCCAGCAGTACCTGACGGGCCGCCGCCAGCACCGGGCCGCCGCCCGCCAGGGCGAGGTCCTTGGCCGCCAGGCGCACGGGGAAGTCCGACTCGGTGCTGTGCGCCCGGGCCACCACCCCCGCGAGCGGCCCGGACGCCAGCGCCTCCGCGGCGACCTCCGGCGGCACGCCCAACTCCCCGGCCGCCGCCAGCACTTCACCCACCACCGTGACCGAGGCCACGATCGCGCCGATCATCACCACCTTCAGCGCCGCCCCCGCACCCGGGCCGCCGCAGCGCCGCACCCGGCCCAGGTGCTCCAGGACGGGCCGGGCACGCTCCAGGTCGGCGTCCTCGCCGCCCGCGTACACCGCCAGGTCCCCGCTGGCCGCCGGCCCCACGCTGCCCATCACCGGCGCGTCCACCATTCCCACACCGTCCGGTAGTTGGGCGCGCAGCTCGGTGACCGTGCGCGGCCCGACCGAGGACATGTCGATCCACAGCGTGCCCGGGGCCAGGGTGGCCGTGAACTGCCCGGCCACCTCGGCCAGCGCCGCCGGGTCGGACAGCATGGTCACCACGACGTCCGCCCCGGCCACCGCCTCGGCCGGGCTCCCGGCCTCCGCGAGGCCCTCGGCGCGGCCTGGCGAACGGTTCCAGACGGTCAACGGGTAGCCGGCGGCGGCGAGGCGACGGGCCATCGGCTGCCCCATCCGGCCCAGGCCCAGAAAAGCGATCTTCTTCATGGCCACCACGCTAGGCAGCCACGAGCCAGGCGACAAACGAATGTCTCGCATGATAACCATGCGGAATGGACATGGCTTGGCTGGACGTCTTCCGCACCGTCGCCCACCTGGGCTCCTTCACCGCCGCCGGGGAGCGCCTCGGCTTCACCCAGTCCGCGATCTCCCGCCAGATCGCCACCCTGGAAACCGAGTTGGGCACCCCGCTGTTCGACCGACTGGCCCGCGGCGTACGGCTCACCGAGCACGGCCGCGCGCTGCTCCCGCACGCCGAAGCCCTGCTGGACCGCCTGGACACCACCCGGCGCGACCTCGCCGCGCTCACCGACCTGAGCGCCGGACGGCTACGCGTGGGCGCCTTCGACAGCGCCAACGCCGAACTCGTCCCCCACGCGCTCGCGGCCTTCCACGCCGCCCACCCGCACGTGGAGATCGGCCTCACCGAGGGGCTCTCGGCACACCTGCTGGACCAACTGGCCGACACCTCGATCGACCTCGCCGTGGTCGCCACCTACGCCACCGACCCCGAAGACGCCTACGACACCGACCAGTTCGACCTGCGGCCCCTGCTCGACGACCCGGTGCTGGTCGCCCTGCCGCGCGGCCACCGCCTCGCCCGCCGACGCCGCCTGCGACTGGTCGAACTCGCCGACGAACCGTGGATCGCCGCCCGCCGCCACCCCGAGACCACCCTGCTCGCCGCCTGCCTGCGCAGCGGCTTCCAGCCCCGGATCGAGTACGCCGTCGGCGCCTGGACCGCCAAACTCGGCCTGGTCGCCGCCGGGATGGGCCCCACCCTCATCCCCTCCCTGGCCGCCCGCGCCGCCCGCCACGACATCGCCCTGGTCCCGCTGCACCCGGACGACACCCCCGTGCGGCACGTCTACACGGCGACGCGAAAGGGGCAGCGCACGGCGCCGGCGGTGGCCGGGTTCCTGCGCTTCCTGCGGGCGGGGGCAGGCCGTTGACCCAGCTGGCCCGCCGCCGCCTCGACCGTCTGCGCGAGCAGCACGGCGATCCCAGTGCCAGTCGCGGCCCGGTCCCGTCGAAGCTCGCGCACGCGTCCTACATGATCTGCGCTCCACGGCGTACATCGGGAACTGATTTCCCATCGTGGTGACACGAACCAAGCGCAGAATGATCGGCGACACCGCGCCTGAGGGGGTGACCTGATGAAGCACCAGCGCGGACACAAGGCTTTGCTCGACCTGACGCCCGAGCAGGTCATTGCCCTGGACGACCAGGGCCATGCCGCGCGGGCGGTGTGGAATCTGCTGCACGACTGGTGGACGATGGCCGGGACGTGCCCGCTGCGACGCCCATCGCTGACTCTCGCCGATCAGTACATCCGGCAGACCCGCAAGGACGTGCCGTGGCTGGCCGCACTGCCCGCGCAAGCCGCGCAGCAGGTCTTGAAGCAGTACCACCGGGCATGGATCAACTGCTGGGAAGGCCGCGCCGATGCCCCGAACTTCAAGTCCCGCGTCCGCTCGCGCATGTCCGTGGACGTGCCGCAGGGACGGGACTTGCAGATCAAGCGCGTCAGCCGTCGGTGGGGCCAGTGCCGGATACCGAAGCTCGGCCTGGTCCGGTTCCGCTGGACCAAGGACCTGCCCGGCGTCACCAGGAGCGGCCCCGCCGGTCGCGTTTCCGGCGCGCGGCTGGTGAAGGAGGCTCACGGTTGGCACATCGTCTTCCGCACCGAAATCCTGGTGGACGACGTCCAGCCGAAGACCGCCGGCCGGATCGTCGGCATCGACCGGGGCATCACCATCCCGCTCGCCCTGTCCGACGGCACCGACCGCCACCACGGCCCCTGGCTCACCGACAGTGAACGCGAGCGCCTCGTCCGTCTGGAGCGCAAGGCCGCGCGTCAGCGCCGCACCCGCAAGCCCGGTGAGAAGACCGGCAACCGTCTCGCCCGCACCTATGACCAGATCGCCCGGTACCGCGCGATAGCCAAGCGCCGCGCCGCCGACTGGCAGCACAAGACCACCACCGAACTCGCCGACACCTTCGCCGTCATCGCCGTGGAAGACCTGGCCATCACCAACATGGTCAAGTCCGCCAGGGGAACTGTGGACAATCACGGCACCCGCGTCCGGCAGAAAGCCGGACTGAACCGCGCCATAGCCGGTGAGGCGTGGGGACGCACGGTTGAGTTTCTGTCGTACAAGCTCGCCGACCGGGGCGGACACTTGGTCAAGGTGCCCGCCCCCGGCACCTCCCGGCGGTGCTCGGCCTGCGGATTCATTAGCCCGGGCAACCGGGAGACCCAGGCTCGTTTCGCCTGCAAGGCCCCCCGCTGCGGGTACACGGCCAACGCGGACACCAACGCCGCACGCAACATCGAACACGCCGCCGGACGGGCGGTGTCAGGACTGCTGAGCCCTCTCAACGATGGCGATGAAGCGTCAACCACCAACAATGCGCACCCGCGCGACGTTGGAATCTCCCGGCCCTGGTCGGGAGAGGGCGTCAACTGACCAACTACCGCCTCACCCTGCGGATGAAGTGCGAGGGCCTGGACGCCGGGCAGCCGGCCCGGCGCTCGGTGCCGCCGTCGACGATGTCGCTGCTCGGACTGGTGCGCCACCTGGCCGAGGTGGAGCGCGACTGGCGCAACTGGATCACCGACGGCGAGCCGCTGCCGAAGCTTTACGGCGCGCGGGACGCGGACTTCGACGCGGCGGTGGCCGATGCGGCCGTGGTGGAGGCTGCGTGGCGGGACCTGGAGCGGGAGCAGGCCGCCACCGACGCCGCGCTGGCCGAACACCCGGACCTGGGGGAGCGGCTGGGCAAGCAGGGGGTGTCGGTGCGGGAGCTGCTGGTGCACCGCATCGAGGAGTACGCCCGGCACTGCGGACACGCCGACCTGCTGCGCGAGTGCGTGGACGGCCGGGTGGGCCAGTGAGGGCGGCGCTCGCCGACCTCGGCGAGCGCCATGCCGCTCCGGCACTCAGCAGGTGGCGTCGGCCGCCGGCAGGACGCCGGTCAACAGGTAGGCGTCGACGGCCTGTTGGGCGCACGGGCGGTATCCGTTGAGGTAGACGGTGTGCACCCGGCCGGAGACGGTGAGCAGGCGGGAGGCGCTCATCCGGGCGTGCAGGGCGAGGGCGCCCTGGTAGGGGGCGTGGGTGTCACCGGTGGACTGGATCTGCAGCGCGGGCACCGCGTTGCGCACCTCGACGAACGGCTCACGCGGGGCCTGACGCCAACTAGTGCACGGTGTAGGCGCGTTGAACACCGGGCCGAAGACCGGCTGGGTGGGGCGGGAGCGCTCGACGGCCTCGCGGTACCACCGCTGCGAGCGCGGCATCGCGACGTCGTCGCACAGAATGCCGATCGCGGCGGCGAGGTCGGCGCCGCCGGCGGGGTCCGGGGCGAGGACGGTGGTCAGCAGCTCGTGCAGGGCCGGACTCGCCTGGACCGCCTTGCCGTCCGCCGCGTCCAGCAACTGGCGCAGCACGCCCGCGTAGTCGGCGCTGTCGCGGTCGTCGCCCTGGCAGACGGTGAGCAGGAGCGGCAGCAGGTAGCCGTCGAGTCGGAAGCCGTCGACCGCGATCGGCGCCGCCTGGGCGCGGCGGACCAGGCCCTCGACACCGGCCCGCACCGCCGCCGCAGTGACACCCAGGCCGTACTGGCCGTCGCGGGGCGCGGCCCAGGCGGCGAAGTCGTCCAGGGCCCGTTCGTTGGCCGCGCCCATGTCCTGGAAGGCGCCGATGCCGTACCGGTCCGGGTCCAGCACGCTGTCCAGGACCAGGCGGTCGACGCGCCGCGGGTACAGCTGCGCGTACACCGCGCCCAGCAGCGCCCCGTAGGACTGGCCGAAGAAGGAGGTGCGCTGCTCGCCGAGGGCCGCGCGCAGCAGGTCGACGTCGCGGGCGATGTTGCGGGTGCTCAGGTGGGGCAGCAGATCGGGGTACTTGCTCCGGCAGGCGTCGGCGTCGGCCTTGGCGAGGCGCCAGGCCTGCCGGAACCCGGCCTCCTCGGTGCCGACCGAGCGCAGCCAACTGCCGTGGTTCAGGCCGCAGTCGATTCCGCCGCTGGCGCCGACGCCCCGGGTGTCCATGCCGATGATGTCGTAGGCCGCCGCCGTCTCGGGCGCCATCCGCTCACGCAGCGCGACGGGCATGTCCAGCCCCCGCTCGCCGGGCCCGCCGGGGTTGGTCTGCAGGATGCCGCGCCGCTTGGCGGGGTCGGCGGCGCGGATGCGGGAGACGGCGAGCGCCAGGGTGCGGCCGGTGGGCTCGCGGTAGTCGAGCGGGGCGGTCAGCGTCGCGCACTCGGCCCCGGCGGCGGCCAACCGCGGCTCCTGGCAGGGCTTCCAGACGAGCACCTGGTGGCGGACGCGGTCCAGCGGATCGGCGGCAGAGGCGGCGGCGGTGGCCGACGGGACGGCGGCGACGAGGGCGGACAGGGCGAGGGCGGCGGCTAACGCCGGCGGGGTCTTCATGCCGCCCACTCTAGAAAGCTCCGATGAACAGTCAGTTGTCGCTCCGTTCACCACCGTTGACGGCAATCGCCGAGGAGTGGGCCCGGGCAGGCAGGCGGGACCTAGCGCCCGGCCGTTCCCGCGATCCTCCGGCAGGCCTCCAGCAGCGGCGCCAGCCGGCGCGAGGACGCGGTGGGGCGCACGGCCAGGTAGGTCTGCAGGGCCAGCGGCTCGACGAAGGGGCGGAACACCGTACGGCCGCTCGGCAGGACCTCGGCCTGGGACGCGTAGAAGACCGTCCAGCTGGGCCGGCCCGCGCCGATCGCGGCCAGGGTGTCCTGGTCGGTGGTGAACTCCGGCCCGAGCAGCGGCTCCACGCCCGCGGCCCGGCAGGCGCCGGTGACCAGGTCCACCAGGTGCGGGTTGGCCTCGCGCGGCGCGATCCGCAGCGGCAGCGCGGCCAGGTCCGCCACCGCCACCGCCTCGGCCGCGGCCAGCGGGTGGTCCGCCGGCAGCGCCGCCACCAGCGGATCCGGCCACACCGGCAGCAGCTCCAGGCCCGGGCTGCGGTCCAGGCCGCGCACGAAGGCCGCGTCCAACTCCCCGTCGCGCACCTGCTGCAGGCGCACCGACGCCCGCGCGCTGCACAGCTCCACCGCCAGCTGCGGGGCCCGCTCGGCCAGTGCCGCCAGCAGGCGCTCCAGCCGCGCGCCCAGCCCGATGTTGGTGCCGACGCGCAGCACCTGCGCCGGCTCGCCGCGCTGCTCGGCCATCGCCTCGACGGCCGCCCGCTCGGCCGCCAGGATCGCCCGGGCGTGCGGCAGGAACGCGCCACCCGCCGCCGTCAGCGCCACCGCGCGGGTCGTGCGGTCGAACAGCTCCACGCCCAACTCGCGCTCCAGACGCCGCACTTGCTGACTCACCGTCGGCTGGACGATGCGCAGCCGCTCGGCCGCCCGCCCGAAGTGCAACTCCTCGGCGACCGCCAGGAAGTACCGGACCTGCCGCAGCTCCACACCCGCCCCCTGATTGATTACGATTCCTGATGAGTGTACGAGCCGGATGCGCCTCGGACGCGCGCCCCTCACGCGGTGGACTGGACCCCGTCAGCACGACCGGTCACCAGCACGACCTGCCACCGGCACGACCGGCCACCACGATCGAAGGAGAACCGACATGCCGTACACCACCGTCCAGGGCACCCGACTCTTCTACCGCGACCACGGCGCCGGCCGCCCGCTGCTGTTCGTCCACGGCTGGGCCACCAGCGGCCAGGTGTGGGAGGCCCAGCTCGCCGACCTCGCCGCCGACCACCGGGTGATCGCACTCGACTGCCGCGGCTGCGGCCGCTCCGACCGCCCCGAGGACGGCCACACCCTGGCCGCCAACGTCGCCGACCTGCTCTGCCTGATCGACATCCTGGACCTCGACTCGCCCGTCCTGGTCGGCAGCTCCATCGGCGCCACCTTCGCCCTGGCGGCCGCCGCGGCCGCACCCGAACTCGTCGGCGGGGTCGTCTCCGTCGACGGCTCCGGCCACTGGCCCGGCACCGGCATGGTCGCCGAACTGCGCGAACTCAGCGCCCGCCTCGCCGCCGACCGCGCCGCCCTGGTCCGGGAGTGGATCCCCACCTGGTACGGGACCGAAGCGAGCCCCGAACTGCACCAGCGCACCATCGCGCAGATCCTCGACTCCAGCCCCGCCATCGACAACCTCTTCACCGAGGCCGCCAGCTACGACCCGCGCGGCCTGCTGCCCACCCTCGACCTGCCCGTCGCCTTCCTCCACGGCGACCAGGAGACCCAGATCCCCCTGGAGGTCTCCCGCACCCTCGCCGACCTCGCCCCGCACGGCAGCCTCCACATCGTCGAGAACTCCGGCCACATGATCCACGAGGAGCAGCCCGCCGCGTTCAACCGGCTGCTGCGCGCGGTGGTGCGGGACATGGCGGGCACGGCGGTCGGGTGACCCCCGGGCTCAGGCGGCTCAGGCGGGCCCGGCGGAGCGCCGGCGCTCGAACTCCTCCGGGGAGCGCACCCCGTCCTCCAGGACCGCGCGGTAGACGTCCCAGCCGCGCACGCTGCGCCCGTACTCGGGGCTCTGGGCCCAGGCGTGCTTGATCCGCAGGATCGCGGCGCGGGTCTGCGGGGTCAGGCGCGGGGGCAGCTCGCGCAGGTGGGCCAGGTCGGGCTGACGGTCGGGGTCGTCGACGAACCACAGGTCGAGGGTCCAGTCGTTCCCGGCGGGGGAGCGGCCCCCGGGGGAGCGGCCCTGGGGGGAGCGGTAGGACAGGCCCAGGTACAGGCCGTCCGGGTAGGCGCCGGGGTCGGCGTTCCAGGCCCCGGTGTCGTTGCGAAAGCGCACCTGCCGCACCCGTTCGTGCAGGGCCAGCCGCGCCCCCAGGGCGGCCACCCGCTCGTGGACGGAGGCGTCCAGGCGCGGGCACACCACGGTGACGTCCAGATCCCGGCGCACCATCAGCCCCAGCGCCGAACTGCCCACCCGCACGGGCGTCCCGAGGGCGCCGAGCAGGGCGTCCAGGCCCAGATCGGCGTTGACCGCGTCGGCCTCGGCCCGCAGCTCGGCCTGGCGGCGCAGGAGGTCGTCGTCCGTCGTCGGGGCGGCCGGGGTGGTATTCATCGGGTCAGTCTGCCACGGGCCCCGGCAACAGAATTGACCCTAAGAAACGGTGATCGATTGCCCCATGATCATGGGTCTTTCCGTACCTAGCCTGGTCGCATGACGACGACGAAGAACACCGCCCCCGCCCCCGTCCTGGCCCGCCGCGCCGAGGCCGAGACCTGTGCCGACCCGAGCGCCACGATGACCCTGCTCGCCGAAACGGGCCCCGGCGAGGGCGGCTTCACCGTCTACCGCTCGACCTTCGCCCGGGGCGCCGTCGGGGCCCCCGCGCACCTCCACACCCGGGCGTGGGAGCTGTTCTTCGTGCTCAACGGCTCGCTGCGGGTGCTGGTCGACGAGGAGGTCACCGTCCTCGACGCGGGCGACTTCCTGGCCGTGCCCCCGCGCACCCCGCACGCCTTCGCCGCAGCCCCGGGCGCCGAGGCCGATGTGCTGTTCATGTTCACCACCGGCATGGACCGCTTCGACTACCTGCGCCTGCTGGGCGGCGTCATGCGAGGCGAGAGCGACCCGGGCGCGATCGCCGCCTCCGCCGAGCGCTTCGACAACCACTACGTCGACAGCCCCGCCTGGCGCGCCGCCCTGGCCGGCACCACCTGAGCGGAGTCCGGGGGCCGCTCGACGGGCCGGGGCGGGCCGGGTGTGGAACGGTGGAAGACCCGGGGGACCCGGTCGCGAGAGGAGTCGCCATGTCGTCGAAGCGCCGCCGCAAGAAGAAGGCCCGGGCCAGGCGCGGGGCCAACCACGGCCGCCGCCCCCAGTGCTGAGCCGCTGAGTCACTGAACGGCTGACCGTACGGCCGCCGGTGGCCGTACGGTCAGCCGCGCCCGCGCCCGCGCCCGGCGGGGCCGCCGCGCGCCACGGTGAAGTACGTGCAGCCCTCCCGCCAGTCGGTGCGCAACTCCAGCTCCAGGACCAGCCCGCCCCCGTCCGCGCGGGCGGCGCTCAGTACGGCGGCCGGGTCGGCGTTCTCGGGCGTCTGCTCGTTGCGGAAGCGGACGGCGCTGCTCAGGCGCTTCCAGTACGGATCCGGGCGCGGGGTGCCCGGCAGGTCCCAGGACAGGTACGCGTCTGGACCGGTCAGGCCGGGGGAGTCCATCCGCCGTCCCTCGGGGCCGACCCCGCCGTCGCGGTACCAGCGCAGCGCGTGCGCGACCGTACCGGTCCTGCCGTCCGGCGAGCCCCAGTCGGCCAGGCCCGCCGCCTCGGCCCGTTCCAGCACGACGCGGATGTCCTCCCGGGTCACGAAGTAGGCCGTCGCGGACATCCGGCAGAGCAGCGCGGCCCGCCCCTCGACGGTGGTGCCGAGCGCGCCGAAGGAGGACGGGCGGTCGCAGTGGTCGGCGACCAGGGTCAGCAGGTGCTCCACCCCCTCCACCGCCCCCAGCGCCTCGACCAGGCCCCGGAACCGCTCCCGCTCCGCCTTCCGCAGCGCCCGCGCCTGCGGGGAGTCGGCCAGCGCGCGCAACCGCCGGTCGCCGGGCCAGCGATGGCGCAGCGCGTCCCGGGCCCGGACGGGCGCGGCCAGCAGCGCGCCGAGCAGGTACTCGAAGCTGTTCACCGGCGGGGTCCTCTCGGCTCGCGCACACGTCTGCGCCACACCCTGTCCCGCCCGCCCCCGTCACGCAACCCGCTCCCGTCCTCAACTTCCGCACCCAGCAGGCACGGCAGGGCCGCTCGCCGGCTGCCGGGTCGGCTCTCGACGGGGAAGTCGCCTGCCCGGACGGCGGCGATGAAGGAGTCCCACGGCGGTCGGGAAGGCGAGGTTGGCATCTTCGATGACGCCATGCTCGAGCGGTGCGAAGAGATCATGCGCGACGTGCGCGACAAGTTCGAGGCGGAGCTGAGGGAGTTCAACGGCGAAGCCGATCACGTGCACCTGCTGGTGCACTACCCGCCGAAGATCGCCCTGTCCAAGCTGATCAACTCCCTCAAAGGCGTCAGCTCCCGGTACCTGCGGGCCGAGTACACGGGCCGGATCAACCGCGTCGGCCTCGGATCGGTCCTCTGGTCCCGCTCCTACTTCGCCGGGTCCTGCGGCGGCGCACCACTGACCGTGATACGGCAGTACATCGAAGACCAGCAGCAGCCCCTTTGAGCAACGCCGCCGTTCAGCATTCCAAAGCGCTACGGCGGCGCTCCGCGCCACCAAGATCAGGATCGGATTCCCTCCCCGGCTGAAGCCGGGGATACCCTCCGAAGATCAGGGATGGAGGGGGCCGTGATCGTGAGGATGCCCCCTGTGGTTCGACATGTGATTCGAAAGGGGGACAGTGATGTTCCAGCCGCTGTCCGGTCGTCAGAAGCCGGCCAACCTGGAAGCGCTGAGGGTGGCTCTGCGGGCCGCACTGGACACCGCTGACGAGGGAGAACGCCCGGGGCTGCGCCGGGCGATCGACATCGTGGAGGGCTTCGTCGCCGGCGCCGGCCCGGTCGGCGTGGAATGGGCGCGAAAGGTCCTGGAGCTCGCCGGGATCGACCCCCGCACGGCGGAGGTCAGGGCGGTCAAGGAGCTGCGCTCCGCGCGCCCCGGCCTCGGTCTCAAGGAGGCGGTCGCGCTGGTCAGGGCGCTCGTCGCACAGTCCGGCTGAGGAAACCGGCAGGCCACCGGCCCCGCCCCGCCCGGCCCGGCCCGGCCCGCCCGTTCAGGGGCCGGGCGTCAGGGCTGGGCGAGGTAGGCGGCGACGAAGGCGTCCAGGTCGGTGAGGGCGGCGGAGAGGTCGGCCGGGGTGAGCTGCCCGGCGGCGGAGCCGGTGGCGAGGAAGTGGCCGAGGGCGGCCTGGCAGGTGCGGACGGGGGAGGCAGCCGCCGGGACGGTGCAGGTGATCTCCTGGGCGGGGCCGCCGGGGGTCTGGAAGGTCAGCAGGGCGACCGTGCGCTCGGGGCCTCCGGTGGTGGGCAGGTTCGGCTCGCGGGTGTCGGGCGGGACGCCGGCGGCGGTGATCAGCAGGCCCGGGGCGTGGGTGGGGACGGGGTGGAGCCGGTCCGCGGGCAGGCGGGGCGGGGCGCTGCAGGTGTTGGGGGCGGCCCCGGCCTGGGGAATGAAGCCGCAGGCCAGGTCGATGTTCGTCTGGGCGCCGCCGCTGACGAAGACGGCCTGCACGACCGAGGTGAAGCGGGTGTTGGCCGGGTCGGCGGCGGGGGCGCCGGGGTGGACGTAGGCCTCTTCCCCGCCGTCGGCGGAGAAGAAGACCACGTCGCAGGTCCAGCCGCTCGGCGCGACCAGGTAGTGCACCTCGCCCGGGTAGCGGGCGCCGTACACCGCCGCCGTCGGGGGCAGGGCGACGCCGTCCGGCAGCGCCACCGTGGCCGGTACGGCGCCCAGCGGCGGCAGGCCGGGGCCGGCCTGCTCCGCCGGGCAGGCCTGCACGGGCACCGTCACGGCCGCGGCCGCGGGAGCGGCCCCGGAGGCAAGCGGCCCGCCCGCGCAGAGCAGCGCCGCCGCGGCCAGGACCCCCGTTCGGCGGCGACGGGATGTGCCAGGCATGCTGCACCTCCGGGAACACGGCCAAGGCCCCGCCATCAGCGTAGGCGCGCCGCCCCCGCCCCCGCGCGCCGGAGGGCCGCCGGCCCGCTCGCCCTGGAACTGACACTCCGCCAGGGCCGTCGGGACCCCGGACGACCACGTCCGGGGCGCCGTTGGCCGTCCGGCTGGTCACCGAGATGCCCGACGCCTGACAGTCCGGACAGGGTCGCTGCTCCCAGCGCCGGACGAAGCGCCCGGGCACCACCGGGAACAGGTACCACAGCGCCCCGCCGCCGCGGCCACCACCGGCGGCACGGCGAGCAGGGCCGGCAGCTGACGGCGGCTCACCGCAGGGATCCCTCGGCGCCGGCCCGCTCGTCCGCCCGGGCCCGCTCGTCCGCCCTGGCCCGCTCGTCCGCGCGGGCCAGGGCGCGGGCGCGGGTGCGGACCTCGGCGACGGCGGGGCAGGTGGCGTAGACGCGGGCCAGGTGGGCGAGGTGGTCGGCCTCGCCGTCCAGGGCGCGCGGCGGGTCGGCATCCGTGACCGCCACCGGCGGTGCGCCCCCCGGCAGTGCGTCTTCCGGCGGGTCGGCGGGGTGCGGGCCGGCGCCGGCCGCGGCGCGTTCCAGGGCGGCGGCCAGGGCCGCGGCCTCGGCGGTGGCGGCGGCGTGGGAGGAGGGCGGCGGGAAGCGCCGGGTGGCGAGCTCCAGCCACTCGGAGGTGCGCGGGTCCAGGTGCTGGCGCAGGATCAGCCGGGCGTCGTGGATCTCGATGATCCGCCGGTACAGCGCGAACTGGGGGTCGCGCGGGGGCAGCGGCAGGCGGCGGGCCGGGTCGAGGGCGATCTCGGGCAGCACGGTGTGCAGGTCGCGCCAGAGCGGGGCGAGCGCCCGGTAGCGGCGGTGGGCCCGCAGCCAGCCGCGCACCGCCCCCGACACGGCCGGCCACAGCGTGCTGCCCAGCCCGGCCGCGATCAGCGCCGCGCACAGCGCGCCCAGGACGGCACACAGCGTGTCCTCGGGGCCGTCCTGGGAGCCGGTGGTGGCCGCGCGCAGCACGTCGTCCACGCTCCAGGCGTTCCACAGCAGTCCGGCCGCCAGCCCGCCGGTGAGCAGCCGCAGCCCGGTGCCCAGCCGGCCGGGCCCGGCGGTGCGGGCGCGCCGGACCAGCTCGCGCAGCAGCGCGGTCAGGCACAGCGCGGTGTGGACCATGCCGACGGCGGTGTAGCCGGCCAGCGCCAGGCGGGCGGACAGGGCGGGCGCGACGGTCAGGCTGTCGCCGGACAGCCGGGGCGCGGCGACGGCGATCAGCACCACCCGCAGGCCCAGCACCACGCCCAGCAGCGCCAGCCGGGAGCGCACGGCGCGCCGTGCGGGCTCACCGCGCAAGGGCCCACCGCGCAAGGGATCGTCTCGTACGGGCCCGCCGGGCAGGCGATGCCCCGGTACGGGCTCGGTCGTGCGCAGCGCCAGCGCGAGCAGCCGGATCGCCGCGGCCGCGCCGTCCCGCAGGGCGTCGCCGAGCACGATCGCCGCGATCGCGAGCACCGGCACCCCGGCGTCCTGCACCGCCCGTACGGTCGGCGGGGCGAGCACCAGCAGGGCGGCGCCCAGCAGGGCCGTCCCGTAGCAGGTGTAGCGGGCGGCGGCGCGCGGGTTGATCCGGCTGCGGGCGAAGTGGGCGGCGCTGAGCACGAAGAACAGTCCGACCGGGTAGAGGGCCAGTTCGCTCACGGCCGCCGTGCCTGCGGTGCGTCGACGGACAGTAGAACGCCCAGCGCGTCCAGGGAGCCCGGCGAGCCGGGAGCGGGCCCGGGCGGCCCGGCCGCGTCCGCCCGCGCCGCCCGGCTCAGGATCAGCGAGGCCAGCAGCTCCGCCTCGCGCTCCTGCGGCTCGTCGTAACGGGTGCGCCCCAGCACCCGCCGCACCAGCGCGGGGGACAGATGCGGCAGCAGCGCGGCGGCCGGGTCCAGCGGCGCGGAGCCGGCGTGGTCGAGCATCAGGTGGGCGATCTCGTGCACCAGGATGTGCCGCTGGTGCAGCGCGCCGGTGTCCGCCGCGTAGACGATGTAGTCCGCCTCCTGGGTGGAGACCAGCAGCCCGCACGGGGCGTGCGGGCGGGCCGCCACCGGCAGCAGCTCGATCGGCCGCCCGCGCCGCGCGGCCAGCCGCTCCAGCAGCACCGCCGGGTCGAACGGGCGCGGCAGCTCCAGCTGTTCGACCATCCGCCGGCAGCGCCGCAGCGTGGACCGGTGGCCCCGGCCGCGCCGTAAGTCATCCCACAAACGGAGCTCCCGTTGCTGATTGCGTGGTCAGGTCTCTCCTCAGGGCGAGGGGCGCCTGCGCGCCGCGTCCCGGCGGGCGATGACGTCGACCAGCTCGCTGACGGTGTCCAGGCCCTCCGGCGACAGGCCCACCGCCCGCAGCGCCAGGCTGCGCACGCCCGCGTCGCGCAGCGCGCCCAGCAGCGCCAGCTCCTTGGCGATCTCGGCGCCCTGCCGCTCGTCGAAGAAGTAGGCGGGCGGGACCTGGAAGAACTGGGCCAGCGCCTCCAGGTGGCGCTTGGTCGGGTTGTCCCGACGCCCGGTGCGCAGCTGCCACAGATAGGTGGTGGAGAAGGACTCCCCGGTCGCCTCGCGGCAGGCCCGGGCCACCTCCTCGTTGGTGTACTGCTCGCGGTCGGGGCGGCGGACGGTGTGGAACAGCGCCTCGATCCGGGCCGAGAGCCCGCTCACCTCCCCGGGTCCGCCCGACTCCGCGGACCCGCCCTCCGGACCCTGAGGCCCCTGCGGCTCCTGGGTCCGCACCTGAACGACGTCCCCCGTCGACTCCGCCATGCCCCACCTTTCTCGCTCCGGGCCCTCCGCGTCGCGATCCCGACGGACGGGGCAGGGCCGGCCAGGTCACGATAGCCGAAGGCCATCAGCTGGCATGGATCCGAAGATACCCACTAGCAATGCCAGTTGACCCGCGTGGCGTCGGCCGGCATCCGGGAGAGCCGGCCCGCAGGCGCCGCCGACCATTCGCTGACATGCCCTCATATTCCGACGTTTCGGCAACACTTGACGTTCCCGCCGGATCGTCCGAACGGCCTCGGCGCCCCGGTGAAATGGCCGACTCCCGAGAGAGCGCGCGGCATCGACACCCCGAGCCCGCCCCTGCTCCCCGCACCGCCGCGGCCCCGACCGCCCGTACCGCCCGGCCCACCGGGCAGGCCGGCTGTTGCCCGGGCACCGCTAAAGTCGCAGGTGAGCACCCCCGAGCCCGCCCGAGGAGACCCCGCCGTGCCGACCGAGTCCGCCACCGCCCCCGCCCCCGCCGCTCGTCCGCACACCGCGCGCCTGGGCCTGGGCACCGCAGCCGTCGGCCGGCCCGGCTACATCAACCTCGGGCGCCAGGCCGACCTGCCCGCCGAACGCACCGTCGAAGCGCTGCGCGAGCGCACCCACGCCCTGCTCGACGCCGCGTACGCGGCCGGGGTGCGCTACCTCGACACCGCCCGCTCCTACGGCCGCGCCGAGGAGTTCCTCGCCCAGTGGCTCACCAAGCGCCCCGAGGCGGCGGCCGAGGTGACCGTCGGCAGCAAGTGGGGCTACACCTACACCGCCGACTGGCGCACCAGCGGGGTCGCCGCCCACGAGGTCAAGGAGCACTCGACGGAGGTGTTCGACCGCCAGATCCGCGAGACCCGCGCCCTGCTGGGCTCGCACCTGGACGTCTACCTCATCCACTCGGTCACCCCCGACAGCCCCGCCCTCACCGACCCCGCCCTGCACGGGCGCCTGGCCGCCCTCGCCGCCGAGGGCGTACGGGTGGGCCTGTCCACCAGCGGCCCCGCCCAGGCCGACGCCATCCGCCGGGCCCTCGACGTCACCGTGGCCGGCCGCCCGCTGTTCACCGCCGTCCAGGCCACCTGGAACCTGCTGGAGACCTCCGCCGCCCCCGCCCTCGCCGAGGCCCACCGGGCCGGCTGGCTGGTCGTGGTCAAGGAGGCCATGGCCAACGGCCGCCTGGCCGGCCGCAACGCCACCGGCCCCGACACCGCCGCCCTGCGCACCCTCGCCACCCGCACCGCCACCACCCCCGACGCCCTCGCCCTCGCCGCGGCCGCCACCCAGCCCTGGGCCGACATCGCCTTGTCCGGCGCCGCCACCCTCGACCAGCTCACCTCCAACCTCGCCGCCGCCGAGGTTGCGCTCACCCCGGAGGACCTCGCCACCCTCGCCGCCATGGCCGAGCCCGCCGACACCTACTGGCGCACCCGCTCCTCGCTGCCCTGGGCCTGACCGCCCGCCGGTGCGGAAGGGGGTGCCCCCGTGCCACGGACGCTGCTGCTCAGCGAGTTCCTGCTCCACTCCGACTTCCACGTCGGACCGGACGAGCCGGTGTTCGTCCCGGCCGGCGACCGGCTCTCCTACGAGAAGGGCGAGGTGGTGGTGACCCGCCCGACCGGCGAGCGCCACAGGCACCGGGCCGGCAACGGCTACTGGATCTGCAGCCGAGAGGGTTACCAACTGTTGCCTGATCTCTCAGCGAATTTAGGCAACTGTCAGCATTTGTTGGTAGGTTGGGCTTTGCCCGGTCAGCGCAAGCCAAGCCGACCGGGCGTTCATTCCCTGCGGCGGCAGGTGAAACACGCCTTTCACGCGGATTCGGTCCGCCGTCGCCGGGAGTGGCTCGGAGACGGAAAACGCACGTGGAGCCGGTGTAAGACCAGGCGCGAGCCAGGCGGTCGGCCGTGAAGCGTGAACCGTAGTTGTGTCCGAAAGGTCACGAACGGACCTTCCGGGCAGAAACGCCCGGATTGCTGAGACTTGTTGATGGTCTCGGTAACGGGAGCGGGATCGGGCTCGGCGTCCGGTGGTGACGAAGGACCGCCGGGCGGCGGGGCCGGGTGCCGGTGTCGGCGGACGTCGAACTCCCCGGTGTCACGGCTGCGTCCTCGGTACAGTGGGGACCGATCCGGAGACGAACAGCGGCTCGGACGAGACGATGTTCGGATGGCCGGACTGAGTGATCACTACGACGGCCTGATAGTCGAAGTCGCGCGGGTCGGTCACCTGGGCCCAGGTGACCCCCGAGCACAACACATCGACAGTCGCCCTGCCGCCCCGGGCAGGCTTGGAGGCGCGGCCGACGACGGTCCCGTTCGTCGTCGTCAGGTACGCGCTGACGGGATCTCCGTTCCGGGCGCCACGGTAGTCGACCTGGACGGAGTCCTTGTTCACGGGTACGCGGTAGACGGCCAACCTGTTCGGGTCGGTCCGCCCGACGACGTGTTGTCCGCAGGTGTCCGCCGCGGCTGGCGTCCCATGGCCGCACGCGGCGAGCAGTGGCACGAGCGAGACGGCGAGCAGAGCGACCTTGCGCTTCAGGAACGTCTCCTCACGGCGAGGGCCCTCCTACAGGTTGGACAAGCGACTCGGAGCGGCGGTCACCATAGCGTGAGTTGGCCCCAGGGGTGCTGCCGGGGCCGTCAGCCCACTGATCCGCGGTGCTCAGCTGACCGGTCCCGTCATCGCGTGCGGCCCTACCGCCGGTTCGAGTAGCGACAACGTCCGCTGCTGCGCATCGAGGCCGACGCGGATGCCGACCGGCATCGGCAGATTCGGGCCGGCATGCCCGAACTCGACGTTGCCCAGGACCGGGATGTCACGGTCGCCGAGGACGTCGAGGACGATCTCGGCCAGGGTCGGGGACGCGCCGGGCTCGAGACCACTGATCTCGCGCGGAACGCCCACGACCATGCCGGAGATCCGATCGAGGATGCCGCAGTGCCGCATCACCTGCAGATAGCTCCACACGTACGACGCCAGGCCGCCCATCTCCTCCCAGAACAGCACCGCACCGTCGAACCATTCGAGCGGCAGCGCGAAACGCGTCGCCTGCGCCAGCACGATGCGATTGATCACCCCGCCGATCAGCCGACCTTCGACACGACCAGGCCGCCAGCACTCCCACGACGGGCTCGCAGGCAGCGCGCCGATCGCCTCGGTACCGGTCAGCAACCTGGCGTAGAGCTTCTCGAGCTCCGCTCGGCGCGCCACGGGCGCGGACTGCCAGTGTCCGCCGAAGCCGGGGACGGCCATGTCGGCATGGAACCCGACCAGACCCGTGCGCGCATGGAGCACCAGATGCAGCAGCGAGATGTCGCTGTAGCCGAGGATCGGCTTGGGGTCGGCCCTGATCGCCTCGACGTCGATCAGGTCGAGGTAGCCGAGCGCCGTCTGGCCGCCGTCACTCGCGACGATTGCGCGCACCTCAGGATCACGCAGAAGACCATTGAGCTCCCCGGCGATCTCCACCGGCGTGGCCGCGCTCCACCAATGGCGGCGTCCTGCTTCGAGTAGCGGAGCCCGGCGCACGCGGAATCCCATCCGCTCGAGCACCACCACCGTCTGCTCGACGTTGGACTCGTAGGCGGCCGGCAGCGGACCGGACAACGAGGCGATGACAACGAGATCTTTGGGCCTCAGAGCATGCGGTCGAAGCAGTTGAGGCAGTGCGGAACCGGTCATGGCGTCAGTGTCGCCGGTGCCATCGGCGGGGTCACGCGACTTTCGCTGGTCGTCCGCCCCGGCGCAGGTAGGCGTGCGGGGCGCGATTGGCCGGCTCCACCCGACCAGGCTCCCCACCGCCGTTCCTTCGGCCTAGCGGAAGATCAGCAAACGGACTTTCCGGGAGCGCAGGCGTAACCCGTGGACCCG
Organism: Kitasatospora sp. NPDC101155; assembly: GCF_044768305.1. NCBI lineage: Bacteria > Bacillati > Actinomycetota > Actinomycetes > Kitasatosporales > Streptomycetaceae > Kitasatospora > Kitasatospora sp. NPDC101155. The sequence continues at coordinate 40,050 of NZ_JBIWPN010000021.1, forward strand.
GCGTGGGCTGCTGCTACGACGGCCGCACGGTGGGCGACCCTCTCGGCACGGGCAACGGCGAAGTAGACGTCGTCGGCATAGTAGCCGTCGCCGAAGTTGCCGAAGTAGTAGCCGTAGTCCCACGAGTAGGCCCTGTCGACGGCCGCCCAGTGGGCGATGTCCGCGGCACGGGAAACGGAATAGTAGGCGTCCTCGGCGGCGCGGACGACGGCAGCGGCGCTCGGGGCGCCACTGGCGTTGCTCGCGCTGCCGCCCGTGTCACCTGCCGGGGCTGCGGCGACATCGTGTCCGGGGGCGGACAGTGCCTCTGCCCGCGCTGCTGTGTCAACGGCTATACGCCCGGTCGGGACGGCGACGGCCGGTACAGCGGAAACCAGAACCCCGCCCAACGCAGCGGAAACCACACCTACCCGCAGAGCGCGGAGTGAACACCCTCTCATCGCCAAACCCTTCCACTCTTCTACGAAGCACATCGGGAGGCGGGCACCAGGCCCCGGCACGACAACCGCACTCGGGAAAACGCCGGTCACACCGCCACAGGCGGACCGCCTGCTACTCCACTGTCAAATACCGCGCCCGGCCCCGCCATCCCCGCCACCCATCCGGGGCCCGGACCTGGGCCCGAACGGAGGCTCGGCCGTGATCACGGCCGAGCCGGTGAGCCGCGGGGTATCGGGGCGCCGACACTCACCGCGGCGCCCTCCCGGATGAGCGGGGGAGCGGGAAATCGGCGGGGCCGACTTCCCATGCGTGGGCCGGGCCGGTGCGGATGTCGCTTCCCCGGGATCAGTTCCTCGATGTGCTCGGCGAACCGGTCGAACATGCCGTTCTCCTCGCTGCGCCGCGGGTGCAGCGGCGGCGAGTCGTGGCCGACGGTACGGGCCGGGTGGGGGGTGACGGGGGCGGCCGGCGCGCGACCTGACCGGCGGCCCCGTTGTCGGTCCCCACCCCTACGGTGGGCGCATGACCTGGCCTTTCGATGTCGCCCCGCCCGTACCGCTGCCGCCCGGCCGCCCCGTCGTCGCCGACGGACGGCCGCTCCCGCTGTGGATCAGCGACGCACCCGCCCCCGCCGGCCTGTGGGCACAGCTGCACCGCGCCCACGCGCAGAGCGGACTGTGGCCGCTGCTGCTCAGCCCGCTGAACGACGCGGACCCGGACTTCCGGCCCTGGCTGTCCGGCGAGCTGGACCCGGGCCGCGCCTCCGACCCCGCCGCCCACGACCCGTCGGCCGTGCTGCGCGAGTGGTGGGAACCCGGCGAGGACCTCGAACCCGAGGACATGGAAGAGGAGTTCGAGGCCCTCGCCCCCTACGGCGCCGCCTGGCCCGGCCTGGCGCCCGCCGCCACCGTCCCCGAAGGGGCCGCCGACACCGAGGCCCGGGGACTGGCCGGGGCGCTGCAACCGGGGCGCAACGTCCGGCTCGGCCTGGTGCGGGCCGCCAGCGGGGCCGAGGCGCTGGTGGCGTGCGGGTGGAGCGGCCCGCTCAACCACGACAACGACACCGCGAAGATCGCCGCCGTGCTCGCCGACTGGGAACGCCGCTTCGGCGCCCAGGTCGTCGAAGTCGGCTTCGACACCCTGCAGTTGAGCGTGGCCGCACCGCCCGCGACGCTCGCCGAGGCGCTCCCGCTGGCCGCCGAGCACGCCGCCTTCTGCCCCGACCAGATCCACCAGGGCGCCGGCACCCTCACCGCCTACGCCGAGCAGCTGATCGGCTCCCACCACTGGTACTTCTGGTGGGACTGACCGGTCAGTACTGGGCGCTGGGCGCGTCCGTGGTCGGCCCCAGGTCCGGCTGGTCGCGCAACTCCACCGCCTCGCCGTGGAGTTCGAGTTCCAGCACGACCACCTCGTTGTCCCCGGCGCGCCACAGCGGCGCGGGGGCGTAGAGGGTGCGCTGCGGCCCCTCCGTCCGGTAGCGGCCGAGCAGGAAGCCGTTGACCCACAGCAGCCCGCGCCCCCAGCCGGGCAGGGCGAGGAACGCGTCGGCGGGGGAGTCCAGCCGGGCCGTGAAGCGGTGGAACACCGGCTCCCCGTCAGCCGCCTCGACGCCGTCCGCCTCGTCCGAGAAGCGCAGCGCGGACAGGTCGGTCAGCGGCAGCGGCCGGATCTGCCAGCCGAACAGCCGCTGGTGTCCGTGCGAGACGCCGCGCGTGATGCCCTTGCGGTCGTCCATCTGCGGGCCGTAGTTCACCCGCCCCAGCGCCTCGACCAGGATGTCCAGCTGCGCCCCGCCCTCCCCGACGGCCAGCGGCACCACCGTGCCGGGGGAGTTGCGGTCCAGCGTCCCGAGCGGGCGTCCGTCGGCGAACACCTGCGCCCGGTCGGCCAATCCGTCGATGCGCAGCGGAAGTTCGGGGCGCGGGCCGGGTACGCGGGTGCGGTAGTGGATCAGGCCGCGGTCCTGTCCGACGGCCTCCATCGGCAGCGGCGCCGCCCGCTCCACCGGCCGCGACAGCGCGTCCAGGTTCGCCGACAGCGCGGCCCGCCCCTCGGCGGGCGCCAGCCGCTGCGGGGCCACCCGCGCCGGCTCGGGCGGCAGTTCGCCTTCGTCCGGCAGGTCCAGGTAGCGGCCGATGACCTCGCGCAGGGCGTGGAACTTCTCGGTCAGCTCGCCCGCCTCGCCGATCGGCGCGTCGTAGTCGTAGCTGGTGACGGTCGGCTCGTAGCCGGCGTCGTACGGGTGGGCGCCGGAGTGGTTGGCGCCGGACCACAGGCCGAAGCTGGTGCCGCCGTGCGCCATGTAGAGGTTCACGGACGCGCCGGTGGCCAGCAGTTCGTCCAGTGCGGCGGCGGTCTCCTTCGGGTCGCGGACGTGGTGCGGGCGGCCCCACTGGTCGAACCAGCCGATCCAGAACTCCATCGCCGCCAGCGGCCCCTCCGCCTGGTGGCGGCGCAGCAGCGCGAGGCGCTCGGGGGCGCGCGAGCCGAAGGTCACGGTGGCCAGGTGCCCGGGGATCGCGCCGCCCTGCTGCACGGTGTCGTGGGCGCCGTCGGCGGTGAACAGCAGGCAGTCCACCCCGCGCGCCACCAGGCCGTCGCGCAGGTGGCGCAGGTAGGCGGCGTCGTCGCCGTAGCTGCCGTACTCGTTCTCCACCTGCACCGCCACCACCGGTCCGCCCCGGCTCGCCAGCAGCGGCAGCAGCTCGGGCGCCAGCGCGTCGAACCAGCCGTCCACCTCGGCCAGGTACGCCGGGTCCGCGCACCGCAGCCGCAGCCCCTCCACCGCCAGCAGGCGGGCCGGCAGCCCGCCGAACTCCCACTCCGCGCAGATGTACGGGCCCGGGCGCAGGATCACGTCCAGCCCCAACGCCCCGGCCAGGCGCACGAACCGCCCCACATCGCGCCACCCGGTGAAGTCCACCTGGCCGGCCCGCAGTTCGTGGAAGTTCCACGGCACGTACGTGTCCACCGTGTTCACCCCCAGCGCCCGCACCCGCCGCAGCCGGTCCTCCCACAGATCGGGATGCACCCGGAAGTAGTGCACCGCCCCGGCCACCACCCGGTGCGGCACCCCGTCCCGCAGGAACCCGCTCCCGTCGAACCCCAGCATGCGCAGCCCGCCTTCCCATCGGAGACCTCCGGCACCGACCGAGCCTAGACGAGCGGATCCGAAGTTCCGCTGCGCCCGGTCCGACGGCAACGCCCCGGTACCTGCCCGGGCGGCGGATCACCTGCCCGTGAGGGGGCCGAGGTAGGTGCCGCCGGAGACATCGATGGTCTGGCCGGTCCCGGTGCCTGGCCGGCGGTCGCGTTCCGCCGGAGCCTGCAGGAGTGGGACCGCTTCGACGGCGGCTTCGCGGCCTTCCTCCTCGTCGTCGTCGACGGCACCTATGCCTACGCGGACGAGGTGGCGTCGCGCAGCTGCGACGAGCTGCCGTGGATCTCCCACGGCGACTGGAACCGGGTGGAGTAGCCTCGCACGGTGACAGGTGCATTCGATATCGACGGGCTCCTGGAGCTCATGCCCCCGCACGAAGGGGGCCGGGGAATCCGGTGACTGGGCGGCGGTCGAGTCGGTGTGGGGCTTCCGGTTCCCGCGCGACTACACCGAGTTCATCGCCCGGTACGGGCAGGGGGAGATCGACCGCTCCCTCGCCGTGTTCGCCCCCGACGAGCTGCTGCCGCCGGACGCCCCGACGCCCGGCATGCACGGCATGACGGAGGAGGCGCGCCGGCTCTTCGAGGAGGACGGCGAGCCCACCGAAGAGGTGCGTTCCGCCGAGCAGATCATCGCCTGGGGAGGCTCCTGCACCGCCGACACCCTCGGCTGGCTGACGGCCGGGGACGACCCCGACGCGTGGCCGGTCCTGGTCCTCGGCAGGAACGGCGGCGCGCCCCTGCTCTTCGACATGGGCATGGTCGAGTTCCTCCACGGAGTGGTCTCCGGCGGGATCAGCCCGAGCCCCCATCGGCGCCGTCGTCACGCGGGGCGAGCAACCGCCCCGCTTCGTCCACTGGCGGGCCGAGTAGCTGCGGACTGGGCTTTACGTCCCCGCCCGGCGTGAACGCCGGGCGGGGACGGAGGAGTTCAGGGCTGGTGGGTGCTGATGGTGATCGGGTGGGCGGTCCAGTCGGTCGTGTCGCCGACGTAGAGGGTGGTGCTCCAGCTGCCGCCCCGGGCGAGGCAGCGGGCGACGCCCTGGCCGCCGCCGGGACCGATGCAGATTCGGATGAAGTCCCGGTGGGCCTCCCGGACGGGGAGTTCGCGGACGCGCTCCCAGAGGACGGGCAGGGCGTGGTCGAGGCCGGGGAAGAGGGCGGGCGTCATGATGCCGGTGATTCCGGCCCGGACGGCGGCGGTCACGCGGCGGCCTCCTCGGGGGTGACGTGGCACCGGACGAACTTGCCGATGCCGCCCTCGCGCGGGGAGCAGCCCCAGCTCTGGGCCAACTCGTGGACGAGGAGCAGGCCCCGGCCGGTCTCGGCGGAGGCGGGGGCCTCGCGGAGCGCGGGCTTCTCGCTGTCGGCGTCGTGCACCTCGATGCGGAGGGTGTCGTCCGGGGTGAGGCGGAAGTGGACGTGGATCAGGCGGTCGCGCGGGACCCGGGCGTGCTGGACGGCGTTGGTGACCAGCTCGCTGACGAGCAACTCGCCGGTCGGGAGGAGGAGTTCGCCGACCGGGAAGGGGGCGAGGAAGTCGCGGAGCCGCTGACGGGCGACACCGGGGGAGGTCGGGCGCCGGGGCAGTCGGCAGGCCTTCTCGGCGGGGCCGGGGGAGGGCGAGTCGGTTTCAGGCATGGCGGAGCCACCTCCGGAGTGTGCGGGGTGAAGACGGCCGAGGAAGGCATGGGAATGCCCGGGGCGATGAGCCCGCCATGGTCACTTTGAGTTGAGTGGCGAACTACGGTGAGTAGCATGCTCCTGGAAGCTTCTATGTTGCAAGTCTTCACTTTGGAAGCCGGGCAAGATTGTTGTCGAAGGTGGGGTGGGGGCAGACTGGCAGATCACGGAAGAGGGGAGGTCGCGGCTGTGGCCACGAACAGGAATCCGACAGTGCGTCAGCGCCGGCTGGCTCGAACGCTCAAGGAACTGCGGACCGGGGCGAACCAGACGATGGCCCAGTCGGCGCGGCATCTGGCATGCGCCGAGAGCAAGATCAGCCGTATTGAGGCCGCCCAGTCCGGCATTCGGCTGGTGGACCTCAGGCTGTTGCTCGACCTGTACGGCGTGACGGATCCGGAGGCCAGGGGCCGTTTGGAGGTCCTGTCGCGCGAGGGTCGTCTTCGTGGGTGGTGGGACCGCTACTCGGACACTCTGTCGCCGCACTATGCCGACTACATTGCGCTGGAGTCCGATGCGTCGGACATGTACAGCATCCAAACTTTCCTGGTGCCAGGGATCTTGCAGACCGAGGACTACACCAGGGCGGTTGTGAGGGTGCAGATAGAGGATGCGACGCCCGGCCAGATCGAGACTCTGACGAAAGTTCGCCAGGAGCGTCGCTCAGTCCTTGCGAGGGATCTGCCGTTGCGGGTGTGGGCCGTGATCTCGGAGTCTGCGCTGAGGCATCAGGTCGGCGGTCCGGCGGTCATGCGTGAGCAACTCCTCTCCCTGGCGGCCTCTGCTGAGCGCCCTAACATCAACGTCCAGATTCTGCCTGCGGCATCGGAGGTTCACGCGGCGCTCTTCGGGCCGGTCACCATCCTCGGCTTTCCGGAGACCGCTGAGACGGATGTGGTGTACGTCGACAGCCTCCTCAGCACTCTGTACCTTGAGGAGCCGGACGAAGTCTTCAAGTACACCCATCTGTTCCGCCGTGCGCTGGCGGAGTCGCTTCCCCGCAATGAATCGATCGCGCTCATCGAGCGCATCGCGAGTGAGAAGGCCTAGGGATTGTGAGCGAGTTCTCGCCGTATGGCGCTGAAGGGGTCGAGTGGCGAAAGTCCTCGTTCTCTGGTGCACAGAGCGAATGTGTGGAGATGGCCAGTGGTGTGACCGGTGTTGTGCCGGTGCGGGACTCGAAGGACCCGGACGGGCCGGCCCTGCTGTTCGCGGCCGATGCGTGGTCCTCGTTCCTCGCCGGGGTCAAGGGCGGGGAGTTCCCGGCCAGCTGAAGCAACAGGGGTGCCCCGCGCGGGCTGTGGCCGTGCGGGGCACCTGCCTGCTGTGCCAGGGGCAGGCAGCATGCCGGTACCCCCTGCTTATGCGTGACTGATTCGGCCCCTGCCCCCTGCGCCCTACTGTCGGAGGCGTCAGACGGAAACGCCCACGACGAACCCGCAGGAGCAGCCATGACCGCCTACGCGATCGCTCAGGTCCACTCGGTGGAGTTCGGCCCCGACATCGTCGAGTACCTGGAGCGCATCGACGCCACCCTCGACCCCTTCGACGGCCGCTTCATCGTCCACGGCGGCGCGTACGAGACGGTGGAAGGCCGCTGGGGTTCGGGTGGCACGATCGTGATCGAGTTCCCCGACGTCGAGCGGGCCCGCACCTGGTGGGACTCGCCCGCCTACCGGGAGATCCTGCCGCTGCGCACCCGGCACATGGCCGCCGACATCATCCTGATCGAGGGCGTGCCCGCCGGCTACCGCGGCGCGCAGAGCCTCAAGGAGCACTGAGCCCTGACCCTGTCGGTGATCTTGGCGCTTCCCGGTGCGCAAGCGTAATCAGCGGGTGTGGTGTGACGAGGACTTCGCGGACTGGTATCCGCGCCAAGCCCGTCCGGCCCGAGGAGCCGGGCCGGACGGGCTTGGCGGTGTCAGTGCGACCAGTAGGAGTCGTCGAACGTCGCGCACTGGGCGGCGTAGTTCAGCGGTCCTTGGCCGAACCCGCCCTCCAACTTGTCATCGGTGGTGTCGGTGACATCGGTCATGGTGGCTCGCATCTCGGCGCAACCGTTCACACCCACGACGAACCAGAGGGTGAATCCCGGGTCCTTCACCTCCACGGACCACCCTTCACGGCGAACCGGGTACCCCTTTGCGGCCCAGAGCGCCTGGACGATCTCCAGCGGCTCGTTGAACCGCTGTGAGCTGATCCGGACTCGGGCCGCCTGCTGGGCGATCATCATCGCCCGACCCGTCTTCTTGCACCCGGACGTACCGCAGAACCCCGTCAAGTCCGGGTCGCTGTAGTACCTCGCGTCGGCCCACTGGAGCCCCGGGTGGAAGGCCCCCGCGACATCGGCGAGTTCGGCCTCGATCCGGTGCTGTGCCTGGTCGACCGGCACGATGGGTTTCTCGGGCTCCGGCCAGGCGTACCAGCCGACCAGGAGCGCCAGCAGTACCCCTGGCACGGCCATCCGCCATACCTTGGCCCTCACCTCGGGTCCTCCCGGGTGATCGTGTTCCCGTGGCCGCTCACGATCTTCCCGATGTTGGGGAGCGAGTCGCCGCCCTTGTCGTCCTTCCCGAAGTAGTTGTCGTGGGAGTCGCCCACTGACCCGTCAGCCACCGAGAAGCGCTGAGCACCGAAGCCCTGGCTTGCCGGGTCCGTGCCGTGCCACAACCCGTCGGGATTCGTGATCGCCTCGACCGCAGCCCACCCGGGAACGAACATCCCGGGGGCCGGCGCCATCGCGATGGGGTCGTACTTGGCCGTGCCGACGTACACGTGATCCGCACCGATCCCGAGCTGCGATGCCTTGTCCACCCCGACACCCGGGCTGCCGACCAGGACGATGTCGTCGACGGGCAGGCCACCAGGCTGCTGGGTCGCCTTCCCGACCACCAGGGAGCCGTAGCTGTGCCCCTGCGCGGTCATGTGCGCCGGCTCCCCCTCGTGGGTTGCCCGGAGTCCGTTGAGGAACTTGTTGTACGCGGCCCCGCCCTCCTCCGCCCGGTCCTGCATGAGCACCGAGGGGCCGGAGCCCTCCAGCTGCGGGGCGTCGTACCCCAGCCAGAACACGGACGCGACGCTCGGCGTGTCGTGGTTGATCTGCGCACTACTCACCGCGGAATCGTAGACGCGCTTCGCCGTCATGGCGTCGCCGCCTCCGACGCCGGCCATGGTGCTGTTCAGCCCAGGCACCAGCGACGAGACGTTCTTGGCCTTGTCCGGGTCACCCCAGGAGATGATCGCGCGGCCCTGCCCCTGATCACCGATCCCTAGCAGCAACAGCGGCGGGTTGGAGCCTGGCCCGCCAAGACCATTGTCCACTTTGCCGTCGAGCCGGTCCTGAATGGACTGGAAGCCCGCGAGCTGCTCCTTCAGGGTGTCGCGCTTGCGCTTCCACTCCGTGTAGTCGGGGTTCTCGACGGGCCCGCCGTTGGTCTCGGCGGGGTCCAGGTACTGCTTCGGCGCGGGGCCGAGGTTCTTGAGTTGATTGTTGCGGTCCTGGATCAGGTTCTTCAGGTTGGTCTGGTTGGCCTTGTCGCGGACGGCGGCGGGGATGCCGTCGAGGTTGCCGATCTGGTCGGGGTGGTTGAGGATCATCCGCTGCTGCTGCTCGTCGGTCAGGCCGTTCCACCAGCCCTTGACGCTGTTCGGGTCGGTGCCGGCGGCGGGGATCTGCTGGAGCGCGTTCGCGGCGTCCGTGTCGGCCTTCGCGGTGGCGGAGTCGAGCCCGGTGCCGTTGCTGGCGTTGGTGGCGAGGTGACCGAGCCGGGCGTTGATGGTCTGGTCGGCGTGGTCGGCCTCGTTGAGGGCGGCGGTGATCCGGTCCTGGATCTGCTTGGCGTGCTCCGGGGCGCCGTGCCCGGCGAAGGTGGGTGATTTGGGATCGTTGTCCCAGGTGATCCCGCCGTCGGGGGCCACGGTGAGCCCCGCGGTCTTGGCGTCGTCGAGGGCGCTGATCAGGTGCGCCTGAGCGGCGGCGAAGCCGTCGTAGGCGTCCTGCAGGGCGCGGCTGACCAGGCCGATCTCCTGCTGGGCGGCCTTGAGTTCGTTCTCCAGGTTCTGCATCCGGGTGTTGGCGTGGTCAGCGGCGGTCCCGGTCCACTGCGAGTTGTGCAGCCGGTTGACGACCTCGCTCTGCCAGTTCTCGACGTGCTGACCGAAGGCGGTGGCCAGGGTGTCGAAGGCGTTCTTCGCCGTGGTGATGCCGATGATGTCGGCGTCGTGAAGGGTCTTGATGTCCATCGGTTACTCGGCCGCCTTCGCGCTGCTCGGCTTCACGGGGCCGGGGACGAAGGTGGTGTCGAAGGGGTCCGGCTCCTGCCCGTTCGTGACGGGCGCGCTCGGGTTGCGCATGCTGTTGTGGGCGTTCTGTTCGGCCGTTCGGTAGTAGGTGGCCGTCGTACCGAGCTTGGTGCCGACGTCGCCCATGTCGGTGCCGAGCTTGTCCAGCAGCGTCTTCCAGTTCGTGCCGCAGTTCGTGATGGCGGTGGCGGTGAGCCAGCCCTTGAGGCCTCCGGCGGCCTGGCTGCACGGGTCGGTGAGCTTCGCCGTCTCGCCCGGTATGAGGCCGCCTATGTGTTGTGCGCTCTGTCCGCAGCCGTCCAGTTCGGCCGGCTTGACCTTGAACTCCAAGCCCGCGTCAGGATCTGCCATCCTTCGTCCCCCCCCGTCAGATCCGGACCGACCGGTTGCCGGGCCGGTCCGTAATGATCGAAAACTGACGAAGCATGTTATCGGATTATTAGCACGCATTCCGACGAACAGGGGTCGGGCGGACGCGGAGCGGCCGTACCTCCGGGAAGGTTTGGCCCCGAACCGCCAGTGGGGTGTCAGATGTCCGATGCTGCAGGTCTCACCACGCCGGCGGGCACGGCTCGTCGAGATCATCCACAACCTCAACGGTCGCATCGTCGAGGCCCGCATGAACGGCTGGCTCGGCGAAGTCCAAGGCCTCCGGGCCGGCCTGACCAAGGCCAAGGAGAAGCTCACCGCCCTCGACCGAAGCCTGAAACGCGCACGCGGCGACGGCCGACAAGCGGGCCGAACCGCGTTATCCGTCGCTCTCCAATTGCCGACGTTCGGGATGAGGTCGTCCATTGACACCTCTGTGTACGGCATGACCAGAGCCGCATGAGATGGCGACACTCCTGCGGCTCGCGGTCGTCTGCTAGGCAATCATGAATGACCGAGCACGGTCCCGCGCGCGTTGCCGAGCCAGGTGCAGGGGTGGTCCGGCATGGGCGGCTGGTCAGTGTCGTCCCGGAAGGCGTCGCTGGTGTCGACCTTCCTGTCACGCGCCGCGACCGCCCCGTCCGTCGGCCCGTCACCTACCGCGCCGCAGGCCCCTCCAGCCGCTCGCGCCACCAGCCGACCGTCGCCGCGAGCTGCTCCGCCAGCGGCGTGGCCCGGACCGCGAACTCCGCCTCGTAAGCGGAGGCGTCCACGGTGAACGGGCGGTCGAACTGGTAGCGGACCTCGCGCAGTTCGCGCAGCAGCGGGGAGAACAGCCCGGCCACGCCGAGCAGGACGGGGGACAGGCGGCGTACCGCGACCGGGCCGGTGCCGGCCTCCGCGGCCAGGCGATCGACCATCGACCGCACCGACAGGGCGGGGGTGGTGGGCACGTGCCAGGCCCGGCCCCAGGCGCTTTCCTCGCCCGCGACCTCGACCAACGCCCGTGCCACGTCCGGCAGGTAGGTCCAGCTGTGCGGGGTGTCCGGGTCGCCGAGGACGGCGACGGAGCGGCCCTTGAGCAGGCCCGGCATCGCCCGGGCGGCCAGGTGGCCGCCGTCGGTGACACCCGGTCCGAAGAAGTCCGAGGCCCGCACCTCCACGGCCCGGATCCGCCCGGCCTCGTGCAGCGCCCGGGCCTGCTCCCAGGCCGCCGCCCGCACCCGCCCCTTGGGACCGGTCGCGGCCAGCGGCAGGTCCTCGGTCATCGGACGCTCGACCGGGCCGTAGCCGTACAGGTTGCCGAGCATGACCAGCACCGCGCCGCTGTCCTCGGCCGCCGCGCACAGCGCGGAGTTGAGGGCGGGCCAGCGCTCGGTCCACTGCGGCAGCGGCGGCGCGGCGCAGCCGTAGAGCGCGACGGCGCCGCGGGCGGCCTGCGCCAGCCCGGCGGGGTCGCTCGCGTCGAGGGCGAGGTGTTCGACGCCCTCGACGGCCTGCCCGGCAGGGCGCCCGGTGCGGGTGACGACCCGGACCCGGCGGCCCTGTTCGGCCAGCAGGCGGGCGGTGGCGGCCCCGGCGGGCCCGTGTCCGACGACCAGATGGAAGCTCATCCGCCCACCCTAGCGGCGTACTTGACCAGGCGAGACACGCCTTCGGACGGGGTCCGGCGGCCCGGATAAATACTTGGTATGGCAAAAGCAAAAGAGGATCTATGCTGTGGGGCGTTCACGATCCCTTCACATGAAGAAGCAGGTTCCGCTGCATGAAGCTGCCCCGGGTGTCCGCTGTCGTCGCGGCCGCCGTCCTGGCCCCCGCCGTGCTGTTCCCCTCGACGGCCTCGGCCGCCGACGCCCCTCAGCCGGCCGGCGTCTCCGGTCCTGACACCGCATCGGGTTCCGCGCCGGACGCCGCCCCCACCGAGGGTACCGACGGCCAGGAGCAGCGCGACCGCGCCGAGATCCAGCGGATCCTGGCCGACAAGGAGACCGGGCCCGGGGTGCGCGAGGCGGCCGAGAAGGCCCTCAAGGGCGGTGCGGCCGAGCTGCGGCACTTCCTGGAGGTCGATCTGGCTAAGCAGCGCGGTGACGACACCCGGGTGAAGGTGTCCCAGATCATGGCCTCCGGCGGCCCGGCCGTGCGCGAGGCGGCCGGCAAGGCGCTGGACGGCGGCGACGCGGCCATCGCGCAGTTCCTCAAGGAGGGCTGGCCCGCCGCCCAGGCCGAGGACCAGGACCGCGCCGAGATCCAGCGGATCCTCGCGGACAAGGAGACCGGGCCCGGGGTGCGCGAGGCGGCCGAGAAGGCCCTCAAGGGCGGTGCGGCCGAGCTGCGGCACTTCCTGGAGACCGAGCTGCCCCAGCAGCGCGCCATCGACAACCAGGTGAAGGTCGCCCAGCTCATCGCCTCCGGCGGCCGCGCCGTGCGCGAGGGGGCCATCAAGGCGATGAACGGCAGCGACGCGGACATCACCAAGTTCCTCAAGGAGGGCTGGCCCGCCGCCCAGGCCGAGGACGACCGCGTCGCGGTGCTGGTCGTCCTGGCCGACAAGAACATCAGCCGGGCCACCGCCGAGGCCGCCCAGAAGGCGCTCAACGGCACCCCGGCCGACGTGGCCCACTTCCTGCAGGTCGAGCTGCCCAAGCTGCGCTCCGACGACAACCGGGTGAAGGTCTCCCAGATCATGGCCTCCGGCGGCCCGGCCGTGCGCGAGGCGGCGGGCAAGGCGATGGACGGCAGCGACGCCGACATCCTGGCCTTCCTCAACGAGGGCTGGGCCAAGGCCCGCGCCCTGGACGAGGCCGCCGCGAACAAGCCCGCCGACAAGCCCGCCGACAAGCCCGCCGGGCAGCAGGACCAGGGCGCCCAGCAGCCGCAGACCGTCCAGCCGGCCGCCCTGACCGAGACCACCACCACCGGCACCACCGGCTCCGGCGCCGCCGCCACGGGTACGGGCGCGGACGCCGAGGCCACCGCCACCCGCACCGGCACGCTCGCCGCCACCGGCACCGACGGGCTCGGCTGGGAGGCCGGCGGCGCCGCCGCGGCCCTCGCCGCCGGGGCCGCGCTGGTCGCGATCTCCCGCCGCCGCTCCGCCGAGAGCTGACACCCCCGTACCTCCCCGGCCGTCGCCGCCGTCACGGCGACGGCCGGGGATACGCGTGTCTCAGCCGCCGGGCCGCTCAGTCCCCGGCGCCGCCGTCCCCGCCGCTCACACTCCTGCGCCGCCTGCGCTGACTGCGCTCAAGGCGCCGCAGCACCTCGCCCGCGCCGAGCGTGACGGCCGCGACCGCGCGCACCCAGCGCGGCCCGCCGCGCTCGGCCCACACCACGCACCCGCACCCGGCGAGCGTCAGCACCAGCAGCGCCACCAGTGCCGCACCGACCACCACGGTCACCCCTTTTCCTCTTCCGGCCCACCCGGTTCGGCCCCGAACCCCCTACTGTGCCAGGATGCCGACCCGAAAGCCCTGATGATCGACTGAACGACCCGAGGAGTCACCCGTGGCCACTGCCCGGTTCGCCACCCTGCACACCACGGCCGGCCCGATCCGGCTGGAACTGTTCCCGTTCCACGCGCCGAAGACGGTCCGCAACTTCGTCGAACTCGCCGAGGGCACCCGGGAGTACACCGACCCGCGCACCGGCGAGCCGGGCAGCGGCCCGTACTACGACGGCACCCTGTTCCACCGGGTGATCGCGGGCTTCATGATCCAGGGCGGCGACCCGACCGGCACCGGCACCGGCGGCCCGGGCTACGCCTTCGCGGACGAGTTCCACCCGGAGCTGTTCTTCACCAAGCCCTACCTGCTGGCGATGGCCAACTCCGGCCCGGGCACCAACGGTTCGCAGTTCTTCATCACGGTGGGCACCCCCACCCACCTCAACCGCCGCCACACCATCTTCGGCCAGGTCGCCGACGCCGCCTCCAAGGCCGTCGTCGACGCGATCGCCACCACGCCCACCGAGGACGACCGCCCGGTCGCGGACGTCGTCGTCACCTCGGTCGAGATCACCTACTCCTGACGGACTGAGCGACCGGTCGGAGCAGCGATGGACGGCCCCGAGCCGATGACGGCCTTCCCGCCCCGCCCCGTGCGCGGCGTGCGGGCCCGCTACGTGTTCCAGGCGGGCTGCCCGAGCGACGTCGCCGACGCCACGGTGGACTTCGAGCCGTGGGAGGAGGGCCTGCACCTGGAGGCCGCCGCCGGCGCCACCGTGCACGGCGACCCGACGCCGGAGGACCTCGCCCGCTACCACGCCGCGCTGGCCGAGGGCGTCCACCTGGAACTGGCCGAGCAACTGCCAGGCATCCCCGTGGCGTTGGCGCTGGTGGTGTACCACACCGTCGTGCACGCCGTGGACACCAGCGAGCACTCCTACCGCAAGGCCGGGCGCCTCGCCGTGCGCGAGGTGCTCGCGCACCTGGGACTGCCGGTGGATGGGCAGACACCGAGCCGCCGCCCGGCCAAGCGCGGGCGGCGGCAGAACGGGAGCTGACGGCTCGGAGGCGCGACGCACCACGGTGCGCCGCGCCGCCACCCGCCTCCGCGCCGCCACCCGCTTCCCGGCGGGCGTCCAGGACGCCCGCCGGGTCCGGTCCACGCCGGAACGCACGCGAGCGGCGCCGCAGGGCGATCCGTTCAAGGCCGAACCCGTCCCGGCCCCCGGTGGTCCGTCAGGCGGAGCCCAGGGTGATGCCGAGCATCCGCGCGCCGGTCTCGGTGCGCGGCCGGTGGCTGCTGCCCGGCGCGAACACCACGTAGCTGCCCGCCGGGTGCCGCTCGTCCCCCTCGATCACCTCGCCGCTGAGCACGTAGTAGCGCTCCTCGGTGTGGTGCACGTCCACCTCCGGCCACTGGCTGCCCGGCGCGAAGTCGATCAGCCAGCCGCGCGCGTACCCGGTGGCCGTCAGCCGCCGCCGCACGATCCCCGGCCCCACCTCGACCGGCTCCACGTCCTCGGCCAGCAGCGTCGTCTTCAGCCCGTCGTTCCCGTCGTTCTCGCTCATGCCCCCCACTGTGGCCGCCGCCGCCCCCACCGTCCCAGAGTCCCAAAAGACATCCTCAGGTACATTCCTGCCATGGACGCCCCCGCCGCGAACCCGGCCCGCCACCGCGTGGTGGCCCTGCTCGGCACACCCCAGGCACCCTTCGAACTCGCCTGCGCCGCCGAGGCCTTCGGCACCGAACGCGCCGGGCTGCCCTCCCACTACGACTTCACCTTGTGCACCCGGACCCCCGGCCCGGTGCCGACCACCCTCGGCGTCCCGCTGCTGGTCCACGCGGGCCTGGAGGCGCTGGAGCGGGCCGACACCGTGGTCGTCCCCGGCTGGCAGCCGCCCGGCTCCCCGGTGCCGCCCGCCGTCCTGGACGCGCTGCGCGCCGCCCACGCCCGCGGCGCCCGGATCGTGTCCATCTGCAGCGGCGCCTTCGTCCTGGCCCAGGCCGGACTGCTGGACGGGCGCCGCGCCACCACCCACTGGGCCCGCACCGCCCAACTCGCCGCCGAGTACCCGGCCCTGACGGTCGACCGGGACGTGCTGTACGTCGACCACGGCGACGTCGCCACCAGCGCCGGCTCCGGCGCGGGCATCGACCTGTGCCTGCACCTGCTGCGCCGCGACCACGGCGCGGCCTACGCCGCCCAGGTCGCCCGGCACATGGTGCTGCCCCCGCACCGCGAAGGCAGCCAGCTGCAGTACGCCGCCGTCCCGGTGCCCGCCCGGGCGGACGAGTCGCTGGCCCCGCTGCTGGAGTGGGCCGAGGAACACCTGGGGGAGCGGCTGGCCGTGGAGGACCTCGCCGCCCGCGCCGGGCTCTCCGGGCGCACCCTGGCCCGGCGCTTCGCCGAGCAGCTGGGCACCAGCCCCGGCCAGTGGCTGCTGGCCCGGCGCATCGACGCCACCCGGGCGCTGCTGGAGCAGACCGACCTGCCGGTGGAGGCCGTCGCCGTGCGGGTCGGCCTGGCCTCCGCCGTCAACCTGCGCCGCCGCTTCCGCGCCGCCCTCGGCACCACCCCCGGCGCCTACCGCCGTACCTTCGGCAGCGCCCGCGCCGACTGAGTACCAGGTGCTCGGCGGGCTCGGAGACGTGACCGCCGAGGAGGGCGAGGTCGGTGAGCAGGGTGTCGGCGCAGTCGTGGGCGCCGGCCCGGGCGAGGGCGGACCCGGGTGTACTGCCCAGCCGGCTCGGGGGCGTCACACTTCCTCGCTGATCCTTCGAGTGCCAGGACAGCCGGCGTCATGTTCAAAGGGGCGGTGGCACTGGTGCCGGGTGAAGAGCGGCTGCAGTGGACCCCGGACCTGTTCGTGAGTCAGATCCCGCTCGAAGGCCTCGCGGTCGCCGGGCAGGCTGCCGTACGTGCTGGGGTACGGGTGCTGCGCGGGCCGACTGCGGGGATACCGTGAGCCCGGTGGAGTACGTGTACCGAGTGACCAAGTACGACCCTGCCGACCGCGACGAGCGAGGCCACTACGTCGGTACCGAGGACAGCGAGAGCGACCACGGTCCGGTCGAAGCCGCGTACCTGCGCGCCGTCGAGGACTTCGCGTGCGAGAGCGGGGTGACCCGGCTGGCCGTCCGGGAGCCGCACGCCCCGTCCCCGTACCACGACGGCGAGGAGATCCCGCTCTCGGTCGCCGTGGAGGTGGTGCGCGGGATGCTGCGCGGGGACGGGTTCTACTGCCGGCTGGAGGCGGCCGGCCGGTTCGAGGTCCACATCGGGTGGGACCTGTACATGTACCTGGGCAGCCGGGTGCCGTGCCCCCGGGCGGTGGAACGGACTCGGGCGCTCGGCCTCTTCCCCGAACCACTGAGCGCCTCCCCGTACGAGCCCGAGGAACGCTCCGACGAACAGCGTCCGGCCGACGAGACCTTCTGGGCCCGGCTGCGCCACCTGCTGCTCGAACAGTCGCTGCTCCTGGAGGAGGGCTACCTCCACAACGCCACCCGATGGCACCGGTTGACACCCGACACGCTCGAAACGGTACGGGCCGGCCTCGCGCCGCGGGCCATGCTCTCCGTCTGGCCCGACCTGAGCACCGATGTCGCCGCAGTGCTGGCCGACCTCCCCCAGGACGGCCCGGCCGAGCTGGTCTGGGAGGACGCGCAGGGCCGGATCAGCAGCATGGGCACCGAGGAGCCGGAGCCCGCTGACCTGGCCGAGCTGGCCGCCGGGGCCCGGGCCGCAGCCCTGCTCTCCTGCTGTACGGACGACCGCAAGCCGCTGCTCACGGCCGTACTGCCCGACCCCGACGGCGTGTTGCGCGCCCGCTGGCGGACCGACCCCACACCGGGCGACCAGGCGTGGGCACTTCTGCGAGGGCTCGCGGTCGGGGAGATCCGCTCGGGGGCGGAGCTCGCCGGGATCGAGGTGGAGACCGAGGGCGTGGTCGCCGAGGTGGGGGAGGAGGTGCGAGTCGAGATCGTGGGGGTGGATCTGGTGCGGCAGCGGGTCTCGGGAGTACTCCGGGCGGGGGGCGGCGGCCGTCGCGCCCGGCATCGACAGCCGGGAGAGTTGTCCGATTAGGGTGATTATGCTGCGCTTTGTCAGCTAATTTGGCATTCCATCAGATCTTCGCCGAATGTCCATGTGATGTGCATGATACGAACTTGTGTCTTCCGGGCCGATCTGCCTAGCGTGCAACCTGTTCGCACCTGCGGACCCTGCCGCCGGGACGCCGAGTCCTGTCCACCGGTCGGCCGGACGTCGAGCAGTGCACCGGGCAGGAGCGGGGGAACCAGGTAGTTCGCCGCGCCCTGCTCGGTCCGTTCGCGGACGAGACGGGTGCGGCTAGGGGTGAAGCCGCTGCGTGCGGCCGGGCTACCTCACGGCCCGAACCCGACAGCTCACCTCGCAGGCGTCGCAGAGGGACGCCCCATGCTGACTTCAGGTATCGGCCGGCATCGCCGTGCGCGCCGGAGACACACCCCGCGTCTGGCCGCCACCGCCGGGATCGCCGGCGCCGGCCTCATGCTGCCGCTGCTGAGCGCGAGCGGAGCCTCCGCCGTGCCCGGCTCCCACACGTACGCGAGCCACGCCGGGTGGCAGGAGCACCACCAGCACCGGAACCAGAGCGACTCCGACGGTCAGCACCGCCACCAGGCCGACCCGCAGGCCGCAGGGCCCTCCGCTCCGGCCCCGGCCGAAGCCTCGCTCCCCTCGCCGTCGCCGTCCGTCCCGGCCTCCCGCGCCCCGGAATCCGCGACCGCGCGTTCCGGTGGCGAGTCCCAGGGCTCCCACTCGGCGCGGCCCTCCGCTCCGGCCCCGACCCCGGCGTCCCACACGTCCGCGCCGTCGTCCCCGTCCGCGCCGTCGTCCCCGTCTGCGTCGTCGTCCCCGTCCGCCCCGGCCACGCACGCCCCCGCCCCCGCGGCCACGCCCACCGCCCCGGCCGCGCAGACCGGTTCGAGCTCGGACGCCGTGCAGCAGGTCCTCAAACTGATCAACCAGGCGCGGGCCGCCCAGGGTCTGCCCGCCTACACCATCACGTCGGGGCTGACCAGCAGCGCCGGGGCCCACGACCAGACGATGGCCGGCGGCTGCGGCATGTCCCACCAGTGCCCGGGCGAGGCCGAGTTGGGGGCGCGGGAGACGGCCGCAGGCGTCCAGTGGAACGCCGCCGGGGAGAACATAGGCTACGGCAACGGGGTTTCCACCTCGGCCCAGGACATCGCCGCCATGGCGGTCAGCCTGACCCAGGACATGCTGAACGAGACGCCGCCGAACGACGGCCACCGCAAGAACATCCTCAGCAGCGAGTTCACCCACATCGGCATCGCCGTCCACCGGGATGCCAGTGGAACCGTCTGGCTCACCCAGGACTTCTCCAACTGACCCGTCCGTCAAGGACGTAGGGCGAGGCCCCTGACCACGAACCCCGATCCACCGGGCCCTACGCCGTACCGCCCCGCAGCGGTGCCACCGGGCCGGGGCGCAGCGGGATCGCCCCGGCCCGGTGGACGCGGGCGGTCGGCCCGGCGGGGCGGGCCTCGAAGAGGACCCTGCGGACGGTGTCGGCGTGCCGTTCGGCGGTCGCCGACCGCGCTCGGAGGCGCGGGGCATCGCCTACTCACCCCGGAGCGGGCGGGACGGCTCGCCGCCCATGTCGACCTTCCCGGTGTCGACCGCGGTCTCGATCCAGTCGAGGGTCGCTCGCACCCGCGCGTAGTTCTCCCGAATCACCGCCTGCTCGGCGTCGCCGAGCAGGCGGTCGCGCAGGCCCGGGACCACCCGGCCGGCGACGCCGCCCACACCCACTTCCCGGCCGCCGCCCCCGCACGGCCCGGACGCCACAAGTTGATCAAGATGTGATCGTTCGTGGGCTGGATGTGTCAGTCATGATCACTATGGTGCGTCGGTATGCGAAACAACGACCCGGGCGCAGGCCAGGGCAAGTCCGATGACGAGCAGTGGGACGATTTCGTCAAGTCCGTGGCCATGGAGGAGGAGGCGCACCGTCGGGCCAGTGAGCCGCCGCCCAAGCGGGTCTGGCCGCGCAACGCCGCCCTGGCCGTCGGCGCCGCCGCGCTGACCGTCCTCGGCATCGAGGTCACGCAGCCCTCCGGCGACACCACCGCCCCGGCCGCCCAGACCTCCGCGCCGGTCACCGCGGCCCCCGCCGCCGCCGAGTCCACCGGGGCCGCCCCGACCGGCCGGACCGCCTCGAACGCCCCGGCAGCCGCAGGCCGCCCCCAGATCCCGCTGGACCAGGTCTTCCCCGCCGAGGTGAAGGCGGCCGACGGCACCGTCTACACCAAGGTCGGCTCCGCGACCCTGGCCTCGTGCACTGAGCCCGACTCGGTCGGCCCCCGGCTGATCGCCCTGATCAAGGCGAGCAAGGGCTGCCTGGGCGAACAGATCGCCCTCTACAAGGACCCCCAGAACAACCAGTTCAACCTGGCCCTGTTCACCATGGAGGACCCGGTGGACACCGTCCACCTGGTCACCCAACTCTCCATGGAGTTCGAGGATTTCGAGGTCGGGGCCCAGGCCCCGCCGCCCGCCTCCGGGCTGCCCGTCCTGCCCGCCGACAGCGGCATGGTCCAGGCCTTCAGCGGCGCCGGCCGCGCGATGCTGGCCACCCTCGGCCAGTGGTCCGACGGCCGCGGCACCGACCGCCAGCAGCTCGTCGACCGCCTGACCCCGCTGCAGACGGCCGTCGGCAAGACGGTCTTCGCCTACGAGTCCCAGCGCTGAGACCAGGCCGCCGCGCCGGTCGCGGCGGGCCGTCAGCCCGTCGCGACCGGCAGCAGGCCGCGCTCGCCGTCGACCCGGGTGAGCATCTCCATGCCCCGGTCGAACCGCTCCTGCCGCAGACCGGTCTTGTTCGCGGGAACACCCATGGCGCCTGTCCTCTCCTCGTACCCGGTCCCGACCGTCCGGCCGGTGACCACGGCAGGAACCGTAGGACTTGGAGTGCGCTCGAACTCAAGCCGACCGGACGACACGTCGTCAGGGGCGCGGCGTCCGCCCGGGCGGGACCGGCGCTGCGCCCCGACCTCCTGTCATCCGGTCACCGGGGCGCCGTGGCCCGGGCGGTGAACCGGTTCGGCCGCGAAGACCCACCGGCCTTTTCCCGGCGCACCGGTCGGCCGGTTGCGTTTGGATTACGGCGTGTCCGATTTGTGGATCTTGGGCGGGAGTGCGGTGGTTGATTTTGTTGGCACCGCTGTCATCGAACTCTCATAATGCCTGCTGAGCCACGTGATGGACGGTCCGGAGAGCCGCGGGGGAGCGGAATCCGAGAGTGGTCCGCGTGCGAAATCCACTTTTCCCTTGGGGGAGTCCTTTGTCCGCGCCCGAAAACGAGAGCGCTTTCACCGATCCGCCGCCGAAGCCGGTCGCGGAGCCGGAGCCCGCCGTCGTGCCGGAGCCCGCCGTGGAGCCGGTGCCCGAGGCCGTCGCGGGTCCCGTACCCGGCCCTGCCCCGCGCCGTCTGCCCCGCGCCGTCGGCGTCGCGCTGGCCACCGCCGGGCTGCTCGCCGTCACGGCGGCCAGCGCCGCGGTGACCGTCGCGGTCGGCAAACCGGACAGCCGCCCGGCCGTCGCGGCGCCCGCCCCGCGCGCCACCGCTTCGGCGAACGCGAACGCAAGCGCGAGTGCGAGCGCGACGCCCTCCGCGACCCCGGTCCCGGTGCCGACCGCCGTCCCGACCGAGCCCAAGCCCACCAGCACCGTCAAGGGCACGGTCAACGGCTCCAAGCACGAGGGCGACCTGCGGTACTTCCTGCTCCCGATCCCCGACGGCGGCGAGTCGTACGGGCCCGTGGACGGGATGGCGCTGACCCACGACGACGTCTCCGAGATGTTCGGCAAGCCGGACGACATCGACACCCTCCTCGGCGACATGGGCTACAAGGACGGTGCCACCCGCACCTACCGGACGGCCGACGGCAAGGCCGAAGTGACGGTCACCCTGCTGCACCTGGGCTCCGCCGACATCGCGAGCAGGTTCGTCAAGTTCTACAACATCAAGTCGCAGGAGCCGATCGACATCGACGGCGACCCGAACGCCCACGGCTTCCGGAAGAAGCCCAAGAACGAGGCGTTCACCGGCTCGATGACCGGCATCGGCAGCCAGGGCGACGTCCAGTACACCATCGACGTCGAGGTGAAGGGCACGCCGGACAAGGCGCTGCTGAGCGACGTGATGAAGCGCCAGCGCGAGTGGCTCGCCTCCGGCGGCTGAGCCCGCGCCCGCGCCCGCCCTCCGACGCCACCCCTTCCGCCTCCTCTGGAGCCATTTCCGTGACCACCGAACCCACGCCGCCGCCCGCGCCGGCCGCCGACCCGGCCGTGCCGGCTGCCCCGCCCGCGCCGCCCGTCCCGCCGCAGCCCCAAAGCCCGCCCACCGAAGGCGAGTTGACTGGCAGCCCCGACCTCCCGACGGCCGCGCCCGAGCCCGAGGCCGCGCCGCGTGCCCTGCGCCGCCCCCGCCCGGTGCTGCTGTCCACCTGCGCCCTGGTGCTGGGCGCCCTGGCCGGCGGCGGCGTCGGCTACGCGATCCAGGCCCAGCGCCCGCCCACGCCGCTGCCCAAGCTGCAGGTCGCCCGCCCGTCCTACCCGGCCCAGGTGGTCGACCCGGCCGCCTTCGCCGCCGAGCAGCCCGCGCCGCCGGCCATCGACGGCGACCTGCGCAAGCTGCTGATCAGTGCCCCGGCCGGCAGCGGCCCCTGGAGCGACCTGCCGGACAAGCCGAGCTGGGTGTCGGTCGGCGACCTCGCCGAGTTCAGCGACAAGCCGGAGCTCGCCTTCAAGAACCTGAACTCCACCGGCTTCCGGCGCGCGGTCGGGGTGAACTGGAAGAAGGACGACATCAGGTACCGCGTCCTGCTCACCCAGTACACGCCCGACCACTCCAGCGAAGCGAGGACCCGCCACGGGGAGCCCTTCGCCGACGACGCCAACGGCGGTTACACGGTGGACGACGTGCCCGAGCGCTGGTCCGACAGCAGCGACCAGTACTACTACGGCTTCGCCACCGCCAAGCGCGGCACGGTGCAGATGTCGGTGGAGATCTTCAGCCCCAAGCCGGTGGACTCCGGGGCCCTCAAGGACCTTGCGAAGCAGCAGTGGGAGCGGCTGGTATGACCAACGACACCGTGACCGGAACCCCCTCCGGAACCCCGTCCGCCCCGGACACCCCCGCACCGACCCCGCCCGCCGCGGAGCTCGCCCCGGAGCAGTCGCCCGCTGCGGAGCCCGCTCCGGAGCAGCAGCCTGCCGCGGAACTCGCCCCGGAGCAGTCGCCCGCCGCCCCCCGCCCCGGCTCCCGTCGCCTGCTGCGCGCGGGCGCCGCGACCGCCGCGGCGGCGCTGGTGGGTGTGGCGATCGGCATCGGCATCATCAAGACCCAGTACGACGACCCCGCTCCGGCCGCCGCCGGCCCCACCGGCGCGCCCGTCCCGACGGCGAGCGCCACGCCGTTCGGCGCCAAGTCCAACGGCAGCCACTTCGGCTCCCTGCGCGACCTGCTGCTGCCCGTCCCGGCCGGCTACGAACTCGGCCCGGACCAGGGCGGATACGGCAACGACAACGAGTACGGCACCGGGCAGCTGGCCGACGAGCTGGAGGCCGACCTCCAGGAGCTCCCCAAGGACAAGCGCGAGAAGCTCCGTTCCTACTGGGAGGGCCTGCACATCAAGGGCACCGGCGTACGGACCTACCGCAGCAGCGGGGACGACCTGGTGATCGGGCTCCGGCTGCGCCAGTTCAACCAGCAGGAGGTGCAGAAGATCAACGAGTACACCGCGATGTTCACCGGCGACACCGGCATCTTCCGCGTCGGCCCGCAGATCCCCGGCCACCCCGAGGCGCACTGCTACCTGATGCCGGCGCCGCCGTCCGCGCCGATCGACCACCTGGAGTGCTCGGCCGCCGAGGGCGACCTCCTGGTGGTCATGGAGACCGAGGGCGTGGCACCGCTGCCCAAGGACAAGATCGTGGCTCTCTTCACCCTGCAGCTCGACCGCCTCGCCCTTCCGGGAGCGTCCGCATGACCGACCAGCCCGCCGCGCCGCAGTCCGCGCCGGCCCCGACCGCCCCGGCCCCCGCCCCCGTCTCCGCCGAGGCCCCGGCCCCCGCCGCGACCCCGGCAGCCCCGGAGGCGCCGGAGGCCGTCGAGGCCGCGCAGACCCCCGAGGCCGGCGAGGCCCCCGAGGCCGCGCAGACCCCCGGAACCCCCGAGACCCCCGAAGCCCAGGAGCCCCTGGAAACCCCCGAGGAGCAGGCCGCCCGGCGCACCCGCCGCCGCAAGGCCGCCGTGCGCTGGAGCTGCGCTGTCCTGGTGTTCGCTCTTGCCGGCACCGGCGCCGCGCTGACCGTCACCACCCCCGAGCGCACCGACATCCCGGGCCTGGCGACCGCGAACGACGGCCGCTACACCTTCCCGCCCCTGACCCTGCCGCCCCTGCCCTCGGGTAAGGCCGCGCCGGACACCAAGGGCAAGGCGCTGCACTACGCGGACCTGCGCTACCTGCTGCTGCCCGCCCCCAAGGAGGCCGGCGGCTCCCTGACCGCGCCGGTCTTCCCGGTGCCCACCGCGACCCCCTCGGCGTCCTCCTCCGCCACGCCCTCCGCCGAACCCTCGGCGAGTGCGAGCCCGACCACCCCCACGGCCTCCGCCGCCCCCTCCGCGCCCGCCGGGACGGCCCTCGCCTCCTGGGTGCCCTGCGACGCGATCGCCGCCGAGCAGAAGGAGGCGGCCAAGCTGCGCGTGCTGCTCCTGCAGAACGTGTGCCGGGCGGCCACCGTCCGGGAGTGGACGGCCTCCGACGGCACCCGCACCCAGATCCGGCTGCTGCGCTTCGGTTCCACGGCCGAGGCCTGGAACACCTTCTCCAGCCTGCGCACGGACATCCCGGCCAAGGCCGCGCCCGACGCGAAGACCGCCCCGCACAGCGACTGGGACACCGTCGAGGGCGTCGACGTGACGCTCAAGGACTCCCCGGCGACGGCCGGCCAGGGGGTGCCGACCACCCGGCTGGCGTACCTGTCCGCCTCCGACGTGGTGGCCGTGGTCACCATGACCAACCCCCAGGGCGTCCCCGCCGCGGCCTTCCGCCAGGTCGTCACCCTCCAGTCCGACCTGCTCGCCTGACCGGTCCTCGGTCCCCTCAGCCCCGCCCGCCGACAGCCCTGCCGGCGGGCGGTTCGCGTTGCGGGCTCCGCCCCGTTCGTCCCCGCCCCGTGTGCGTGCCACTTGGCGCGCCGGGGCCCAACCTGGCCCTCGACTGACCCACCGCCGGCGCCGTCGCGAACGACGCCACCGGGACGGCCGTCACCGCGCTCAAGGGCTGGGCACGCCTCCCACGACCGCCGCTCCACCAGCGCCACCACCGCCGGCCACTTCCTCGGCCGCGGCAACGCCTGAGCCCCGCCCCGACCGGCCGGCACCGCCACGAGCCGCCGCGGGCGGGGGGCCGGCCGGCCCGACGCCGCCGGGGGCCGGCGCGGCGGGCGGGGCGCCGGCGCGAACGACGCCCCCGGGCCGGCCGTCACCGCGCTCACGGGCTGGGCACGCCACCCCCGACCGCCGCCCCCCCCGCGCCACCCCCGCCGGCCACTCCCGCGGCCGCGGCCGTCGTACGGGTGCCGTCAGGCGCGGTGGTACTGGACGGGGGAGTGGACCTCGCCGCCGAGCTCGGTGGCGGCGTGGCGGGCCCAGAAGGGGTCGCGCAGCAGCGCGCGGCCGATCAGGACGGCGTCGGCGCGGCCGGAGGCGAGGATGTCCTGGGCCTGGGCGGGGTCGGTGATCAGGCCGACGGTGGCGACCGGCAGGCCGGCCCCCTCCCGCACCGCCTCGGCGAAGGGCACCTGGAAGCCGGGCGCGGCCTCGATCAGGGCGTCGGGGACGAGGCCGCCGGTGGAGACGTCCAGCAGGTCCACGCCGTGCGCCTGGAGCTCCTTGGCGAGGCGGACGGTGTCCTGCGAGGTCCAGCCCTCGCGGCCGTCCTGCGGGTTCTCGGTGAGCCAGTCGGTCGCGGAGACGCGGAAGAACAGCGGCAGTTCCTCGGGCCACACCGCGCGCACCGCGTCGACGACCTCCAGGGCGAAGCGGATGCGGCCCTCGAAGGAGCCGCCGTAGGCGTCGGTGCGGTGGTTGCTCTGCGGGGAGAGGAACTGGTGGATCAGGTAGCCGTGGGCGCCGTGGAGCTCGACGACCTGGAAGCCCGCGTCGAGCGCGCGCCGGGCGGCGTCGGCGAACTGGCGTACTAGCTCGTGGATCTGATCTACCGTCAGCTCGTCCGGGGTGCTGTGCTCGGGAGAGAAGGCGGCGGCGCTGGGGGCGAGCGGCTGCCAGCCGTGCTCCTCGTCCGGGGTGAGGGCGCGCCCGCGGTCCACCCAGGTCCGCTCGGTGGAGGCCTTGCGCCCGGCGTGGCCGAGCTGGACGGCGGGGACGGTGCCCTGCTCCTTGAGGAAGGAGGTGATCCGCCGGAAGGCCTCGACCTGGGTGTCGTTCCAGAGGCCGAGGTCGTACGGGCTGATGCGCCCCTCGGGGGTGATCGCGGTGGCCTCGACGATGATCAGCCCGGTGCCGCCGGCGGCCCGCGCGGCGAGGTGGGAGAAGTGCCAGTCGGTCGGGACCCCGGCGGCCTCGCCGGACGGCGCAGCGCTGTACTGGCACATCGGCGGCATCCAGACCCGGTTGGGGATGGTCAGTTCCCGCAGGGTGTAGGGGCTGAAGAGGTTGGTGCTCATGGTCGGACTCCCGGTGGGGTCGGCGGCGGGGATGCCCAGCAACCGTTTGCAGGTGCGCTTTATGTGTCATCACAATAGTTGCATGGGACGGTAAAATTCAAGAGTGGCCCGCCCGCGGCCCCACCGCCCGGTCCGCCACAGCCCGCCAGGAGCCCGCCTCAGCCCGCGGCGTCCGAGTGCAGGAGACCGCGGGCCCGGGCGGCCAGGCCGTCGGCGCCGCACCGGACGGCCAGCTCCAGGCCCCGGGTGAGCGCGGCCCCGCCGGCCGGGGCCGCGCCCAGCGCCTCCCCCAGGTCCACCAGGGCGAGCGCGTGCTCGTAGCGGGCGGGCGAGCGCTCCAGATGCCGAACCGCCTCCGTCAGCAGCTCGGCCGCGCGCGGCCGCTCGTGCACCGCGGCGCCGAGCCGCAGGGCGCTGCCGATGGCCGAGTCCGTCCCGGACTCCCGGGCCCGGCGGACCGCCTCCGCGGCCAGGCCACGGGCCCGCTCCGGCTGGTCGACGGCCACCGCGCGGGCCAGGTGCCCCAGCCACGGCGCCCACACCGTGTTGCGCCACCCGCGCGCGTCCAGGGCCGCGCCCGCGGCGGCCAGCGCCTCGGCCGCGCCCGACGCGTCGCCCCCGGCCAGCAGCAGCCGGCCGTACAGCGTGGAAGCGTCGGGCAGCACCATCACCGTCGGGTACGGCGGCCCGAAGGCGTGCTCGTGTGCCAGCTCCAGGGCCTCGTCCAGCCGGCCGCGCGCCGCCAGGGTCTCGGCCAGCGCCCCGACCGCGTCCCAGTGCAGCGGGGTGCCCGGGCCGATCCGCTCGGCGATGCGCAGGGCCCGGCGCAGGTAGTCCTCCGCCTCGACGAGGACACCGCAGCGGAACCGGAGCATGCCGGTCAGCAGGTAGGCGAAGCCGAGGTGGCCGCCGCTCCACCCGGCCACCTCGTAGGCGCGCACCGCCTCGGTGAACAGCTCCTCCGCCCGGTCGACCCGGTCGGCGTACAGGTAGCTGATGCCCAGGACTCCGGGCAGCTCGAAGCCCCACGTGGTGTTGGTCCAGCCGAGACCACGGGGCAGCCGGCCGCCCGGCAGCGCCGACTCGGCCAGGGCGATCACCTCCGCGCGGTCGCCGCCGCGCAGCGTGAGGTCCCAACAACGCAGCACAGCCACCGCGTGAGCCAGGCCGTCGTGCTCGAACACGGCCTCACCCAGGGCCGCCCCGTCCTCGACGGTGTCGGTGAAGGCCAGGCCGACCGTGTCCAGCATCCGGGCGAACTCCGCGAGCCGCCGGGAGCGGCCCGGCCCGTCCTCGTCCTCGAACCGGAACGCGGCGAACATGAAGTGGGCGACCTCCAGCCGAAGCCGCCCCGGGCCGGGCCGGGTGCGCGCCGCCTCCTCGGCGCACAGCGCGGCCGCCTCGCCGAGCCGGTTGCTGTGGGCAAGCGCCTGGGCCAGCCGGAAGACCGCGTCCACCCGCAGCTCGGGGCTCAGCCCGTACGGGTCGGCGAGCGCCTGACGCAGCTGGTTGACCGTGGTCGCCGGATCGGTGAGCAACGCCGAGCAGCCGAGTTCGTAGAGCACCGGGGCCCGGTCCTCATCGGCGGGCGGCTCACTGATGGCACGGCGCAGGCAGCGCTGCGCCGCTTCGGGCGCGCCGATGGCCAGGTGCTCGCGGGCCGCCCGGCGCAGCTTGTCGACGATGGCGCCGTCCCCTTCGGGCAGGATCTCCAGCAGGTGACGGGACGCCGCCAGCAGGCCGAGGCCGGCGTTCTCGACCTCGACGGCGGCGACTCCGTGCATCCCGGTCCGGGCGGCGGGCGGCATCGACTGGTAGACCGAGGTGGCGACCAGCGGGTGGACGAACTCCAGCCGGCCCGACGGTGTGCCGATCAGCACCTGGTGCCGGCGCAGCTCCCGGATGGACTGGGCGGCGGTCTCCGGCCCCTGGGCGCAGATGGCGGCGGCGAGGTCGGGCCGGACGTCGGTGTCCAGCACCGACGCCGCCCAGGCGAAGCGCAGCGCGGTCGGACCGAGCCGCTCCAGCCAGTGCCGCAGCGTCATCCCCCGTGCCGTGGCCGCGAGTTCGCGCAGCTGCCCGGTGCTCTCCTCGACCGGGTCGAGCCGCTGGTCGGCCACCTCGCGCAGCAGGGCGGCGGTTTCGTACGGGTTCCCGGCGGTGACCGCCCAGACGTGGCGGCAGAAGGCGTCCTCGGCCCGCGCGCCCAGGGCCGCGCGGACCAGGTGCGCGACCGAGGAGGGCTGCAGCGGCCGCAGTTCGTGCCTGCGGTCGGCCCGGTCGGTGAGACCGCGCTGCAGCGGCAGGGCGTCGTCGGGGAACTCGTCGCGGCAGGCGAGCACCAGCAGGGCCGGCAGCTCCCGGGCGCGGACCGCGAAGCCCGCCAACCAGCCGAGCGACTCCGGGTCGGCCCAGTGCAGGTCGTCCACGATCACCGCCACCGGCGAGCGGAGCTGGACGAGGCGGGTGAGGACGAAGTCCAGCCCGGTGCGCACCCCCTGCGGATCGAGCTGCCCGCCGGGCGGCCGCAGTCCCGCTGCCGGACCGACGATCTCCTCCCACGGCCCGAAGACCTGCGCCCGCTCCGCGTCGGACAGGGCCGACAGCACCGGTCGCACCAGCTGGCGCACCACGTGGAACGGTTCGTGGCACTGCCGCTGCCCGCCCCGGGCGAACAGCACCGTGCAGCCCGCCCGCTTGGCCGCCCGCCGCACCTCGGTCAGCACCGCGGTCTTCCCCAGCCCGGCCGCACCGGTGTAGAGCAGCAGCTCTCCCAGCCCGGCCTCGGGCCGGGTGAGCGCCTCGATCGCCTGCGCGGCCGAGCGGATCTCCGCCTCGCGCTCGTGCAGCGCAGGGCCCTCCCGCCCGGCCCCGTCGCCGCCCCCGGCCTTCCCCTCGGCCACCCTTCGCCTCCAATTCGCCCCGCCAGGGCCGTCGTTGCGTCGTCGCAGAGGGCCGAGGCTACTGCCGAGAGGCCGGCTCCGGTACGGGCTTGACAAAGCCGCCCCACGTCCGACCCGGTGTGAGCTCGGCGCTTGCTGTCGACGTCCGGTAAGCCGAAGGCGGCGCCCCCGGGTGTTCCCGGGGGCGCCGCCGTTCGAGCGTCGGCCCTCAGCGCACGGTCAGCGCACCGTCTGCGGCACGCGCTGCGCCGGAACGGCCGGCGCCTTGCCCGTACGGTGGGGCGCCGGCGAGGCGCCCAGCGCCGTCCCGCGGGTCTCCTCCGCCCACAGCACGCACACCAGCAGCCCGAGGGCCGTGATGCCGGCGGCGATGAGCATGGTCGGGCCGGTGCCGAGCCCGGACAGCGACAGCGGCAGCAGGTAGGTGCCGACCGCCGCGCCGATCCGGCTGACCGAGGTGGCCACGCCCACGGCGGTGGCCCGGATCTCGGTCGGGAAGAGCTCGTTGGGGTAGGTCCAGTCGAGCACGTTGGGCCCGCCGCACAGGAAGGCGTACGCGCACAGCGCGGTCAGCGCGACGGCGGCCGGCGCGGCGGGCCACACGCCCAGCAGGGCCAGCGGGACGGTCATCAGGGCGAAGGACCAGATGATGACGGGGCGCCGGCCGCGGGTGTCGATCAGGCGCAGGGCCGGGTAGCAGCCGAGCAGGAAGACCAGGCTGATCAGCCCGGTGCCCAGGGTCTCCATCACGGTGCCGCCCGGCATGCCGAAGGAGGAGAGGATCTGCGGGCCGAAGGTGAGCATCGCGAACAGCGGGCCGACCTGGCAGAGGAAGAACAGGCCGCAGAACAGGGTGCGGCGCCGGTAGGGCGGGGTCATCAGCAGGCGCAGCCCGCCGACGCTGCGGGCACGCTCGGCCGGGTCGGGCATCAGCTCGCGGCCGTCGACCCGGACCCCGAGGTGCTTCTCGACCACGCGCACCGCGTCGCCGACCCGCCCGTTGGCGGCCAGCCAGCGCGGCGACTCGGGGGAGCCGCGGCGGATCACCAGGAAGACCACGCACAGCACGGTGGAGCTGGCCAGCATCCACCGCCAGCTGCCCGGTCCGGCCAGCTCCAGGAACAGGTAGCCCACCACGTAGGCGAGCACCGAGCCGGCGTACCAGGCGACGATCTGCTGGCCGAGCAGGCGCCCGCGGTGCTTGGTGGGCAGCCACTCGGCGAGCAGGGAGGTGGCGATCGGGTAGTCGGCGGCCACGGCCATGCCGAGCACGAAGCGCAGCACGGTGATCGCCCACACCGAGTCCACCCAGAACGAGAGCACCGAGCAGACGACCATCACCAGCAGGTCGGCGGTGTACATCACCTCCCGGCCGATCTTGTCGGTCAGCACGCCGAAGAGGGCGCCGCCGACGAACATGCCCACCAGGGCGGCGGCGCCGATCAGGCTGACCTCCGCGGTGGACAGGCCGAGGTCGGGGCGCATGCCGATCAGGGCGACGCCGACGATGCTCAGGATGTAGCCGTCGAGCAGGGGCCCACCGGAACAGGCGAGGGCCAGCCTGCGGTGGAAGGCGGTATACGGGGCGTTGTCGATGGTCTGGGACATGGGAATTCGGGGTCCTCCGGAGCGTACGGCTCTGCGCTTCTCACGCACGCCGTGCGCCGGGTAGACGGCAGGGAACGACGCCGCCCACGCTGGACGGCGCCACCGCCCGGTCACATCGGGCGACCGTCCACGGTTGCCCGGGTACACACGTGCCACCACCGGGTCGAAGGTCGGCCGGATTCATGACCAAGGTCCCGAAGCGGACAGGCCCTCTGGCCGTGCCGAAACCGCGCCCGCCCAGTCCCCACGGGCCCGGGCGCCGTCCGGACGCCCGCAGGCCCGCCGGAGGTGACCCTTTTCACCTCGGAGCCCCTGGGGCGTGCCCCAGACCACATTGCGGGCCTGTTCCGGTCCAGACCAATGGCCGGATCGGCGGGCCCGGACCGAGGTGGGTGGTTCACCGGGGCGGGGCGTAGCCGCGGGTGTGGACGAGGTGGTGGGTGAGCTCGGCGAAGGCGCGGGCGGCGACGCTCTGGTAGGCGCCCTCGCGGCGCAGGAGGGTGACGGTGCGGGTGGGCAGGGGAGGGTCGAGGGGGACAGGGGCGAGGTGGGGGTGGTCGTGGGTGGTGGCGTCGGGCAGGACGGTGGCCAGCGGGGTGCGTCGGACGATCTCGGTGAGGGCCTGGATGGAGTTGGCCTCGACCGCGATGCGGGGGGTGGCCCGGTGCTGGGCGAAGTAGGCGTCGACGTGGCCGCGGGTGGCGAAGTCGCCGCTGAGCAGGGCGAGTTGCTCGTCCTTGAGGGCGCGGACGGGTAGCGGGCTGGGCATTGCCTGGGCGCGCGGGGTGGCGGTGACGAGGCTGAGGGCCTCGGTGAACAGCGGCGTGGCGGTGATGCCGGGCAGGTGGGGGCCGGCGAAGGCGATGCCGAGGTCGAGGTCATCGGCGAGCAGGGCCGCTTCGATGCGGTCCTGGGTCGTCTCCGTCAGGGTGAGGCCGACGCCGGGGTGGCGGGTGTGGAGCTCGGCGGTGAGCGGGCCGATCAGGTAGGCGGTGAAGGTGGGGGTGGCGCCCAGGCGCAGGTGGCCGCGGGAGAGGTCCTTGACGTCGTGGACGGCGCGTTCGGCGGCGGCCAGGTCGCGCAGTGCGCGCCGGGCGTGGTCGGTGTAGACGGCGCCGGCGTCGGTGAGCCGTACCGTGCGGCCGGTGCGGTCCAGCAGCTGCACGCCCAGGGTCCGCTCCAGTTGCCTGATCTGCTGGGAGAGCGTGGGCTGCGAGATGTGCAGCTCCTCGGCGGCGCGGGTGAAGTTGCCGTGTTCGGCCACGGCGAGCAGATAGCGCAGGTGACGGAGTTCGAGAACAGCCATGGCAACAACTATAGGTGCGAGCAATGGCTTTCATGGTCAACAACTCTTGGACACTATAAGAGCAGGTCATGCATGGTGGATCTCAACAGCCCACAGGGTCGATCACCACCGAGAGGAGTGACCAATGAAGGACCTCACCGAGGGCGTCGCCCGTTTCCAGAGGGACGTCTTCCCGGCCAAGGCGGAGCTCTTCGCCCACCTCGCGACGCACCACACCCCGGACACGCTGTTCATCAGCTGCTCCGACGCCCGCGTCGTCCCGGAACTGATCACCGGCACCGAGCCTGGCGATCTGTTCGTCATCCGCACCGCCGGCAACCTGGTCCCCGCCTACACCCCCGGCGCCGACGGAGTCGCGGCGAGCATCGAGTACGCGGTCGCCGCTCTGGGCGTCAAGGACATCATCGTCTGCGGTCACTCCGCGTGCGGTGCGATGACCGCCCTGGCCGAGGGCCACGACCTCAGCGGCGTCCCGGCGGTCGCCGACTGGCTGCGGCTCGCGGACGCCTCGGTGGCCCGTACCGCCGTCGAGGGTGACGTCGACGCCCTGGTGCGGCAGAACGTGCTCGCCCAGCTGGCGAACCTGGCCACCCACCCCTCGGTCGCCAAGGCCCTGGCGGAGGGCAAGACCACCCTGCACGGCTGGGTCTACGACATTCCCACCGGCCGCGTCGAGAACCTGACCGCCCCCGCGCTCGCCGTCGCCTGACCCACCACACCCCCACACCCCCCTCGCGCCACCCCGTCTCCGGGTGACGCGCCCCCGAAAGGACGTATTGATCATGGTGCACGCCCAGTTCGACCCGACCGCTCGTGAGGCCCTGGCCGCCGTCGCCGTCGAGGCCAAGACCCGAAAGAACCTCTCCTGGAAGCAGATCGCCGAGGCCTCCGGCCTGTCGGTGGCCTTCACCACCGCCGCCGTTCTCGGTCAGCACCCGCTGCCGGAGGAGTCCGCGAAGGCCGTCGCCGAGCTGCTGGGCCTGGACGAGGACGCGGTGATGCTGCTGCAGACCATCCCGGTCCGTGGCTCGATGCCGAACCGGATCCCGACCGACCCGACCATGTACCGCTTCTACGAGATGCTCCAGGTCTACGGCACGACCCTCAAGGCCCTGGTCCACGAGGAGTTCGGTGACGGCATCATCTCGGCGATCAACTTCAAGCTCGACGTGAAGAAGGTCGCCGACCCCGAGGGCGGTGAGCGCGCCGTCATCACCCTGGACGGCAAGTACCTGCCGACCAAGCCTTTCTGACGCTCGGACACCACGACGGCGTCACAGACGGACGGCAGCGGGGCGGGCCGGGAGCAGCCTCCCGCCCCGCCCCGCCTCGTTCCCCGAACCCCGCGAGGCCGCCTGCCGGGGCCTCGCTTCCCCCTTCCATCTTCGGAGGACCCCTCATGGACTTCGTCCAGCGCACCATCGACATCGCCCGTCAGAACGTCGCCGAGGGCGGCCGCCCGTTCGCGACCGTCATCGTCAAGGACGGCGCGATCCTCGCCGAGAGCCCGAACAAGGTCGCCCAGACCGGTGACCCCACCGCCCACGCGGAGATCCTCGCCATCCGCGAGGCCTGCACCAGGCTGGGCACCGAGCACCTGACCGGCACCACCATCTACGTGCTCGCCCACCCCTGCCCGATGTGCCTGGGCTCGCTGTACTACTGCTCGCCGGACGAGGTCGTCTTCCTCACCACCCGCGACTTTGATGCGGGTGGTCGGGGGGAGTGTCTAATCAACGGCGGATCTGATGATCAAGGAGACGCCAGAGATGACCGAGACTGTTGCCGTGATGGAGTCCGTGGAGGAGTCGGCGGCTGCGGCCGTGCCGGCCGCGTCGGATGAGCAGTTGATCGCGATGCTCGTGGAGCGGGCCCGCAGCGAAGGGCTGCAGCTGACCGGGCAGGGCGGGCTGCTGCAGATGCTGACCAAGCGGGTGCTGGAGTCCGCCCTGGAGGGCGAGATCACCGATCACCTCGGATACGAGAAGCATGACGCCGAGGGCCGGAACAGCGGCAACAGTCGCAACGGGACGCGAGCGAAGACCGTGCTCACGGACGTCGGGCCGGTGGAGATCAAGGTGCCCAGGGACGTGGCGGGCACGTTCGAGCCGCAGATCGTCAGGAAGCGGCAGCGCCGGCTGACCGGGGTCGACGAGATGGTTCTGTCGCTGTCGGCGAAGGGCCTGACCCACGGGGAGATCTCCGCGCACCTGGCCGAGGTCTACGGCGCGGAGGTGTCCAAGCAGACGATCTCCACGATCACGGACAAGGTGATGGAGGGGATGGCGGAATGGTCCAACCGCCCGCTGGACTCAGTTTATCCCGTGCTGTTCGTGGACGCGATCAACGTCAAGATCCGTGACGGGCAGGTCGCGAACCGCCCGATCTACGTCGTGATGGCCGTGACCGTCGAGGGACACCGGGACATCCTGGGGATCTGGGCCGGAGACGGCGGCGAGGGCGCCAAGTACTGGCTGCACGTGTTCACCGAGCTGAAGAACCGGGGCCTGAACGACGTGCTGATGCTGGTCTGCGACGGCCTGAAGGGCCTCCCGGAAGCGGTGGAGACCGTCTGGTCTCGAACGATTGTTCAAACCTGTGTCGTTCACCTCCTGCGGAACAGCTTCCGTTACGCCGCGCGCCAGGACTGGGACAAGATCGCCAAGGCCCTGCGGCCCGTCTGCACCGCGCCGAACGAGGACGCCGCCACGGAACGGTTCCTGGAGTTCCAGGAGGCATGGGGCTGGAAGTATCCGGCGATCGTGAAGCTGTGGTCGGACGCCTGGGCGGAGTTCGTCCCGTTCCTGTCCTTCGACGTCGAGATCCGCAAGGTCATCTGCTCGACCAACGCGATCGAGTCCGTGAACGCCCGGATACGCAAGGCCGTCCGCGCCCGCGGGCACTTCCCCAACGAGAGCGCCGCGATGAAGTGCGTCTACATGGCCCTCATGAGCCTGGACCCCACCGGCAAGGGCCGCCGGAAGTGGACCATGCGCTGGAAGGCCCCGCTGAATGCCTTCCAGATCGCCTTCGACGGCCGCCTCACCCCCGCTGACCACTGACAACCTCAAAAACCAAGATCAGCCGTTAACTTGACACACCCAGGCCTGGAAGTCGTTCGTCGCCGCTGTCCGCAGTGGAGAGTTCGGCGACGTCTGAGCCGAAGTCCTGAGCCGCAGGCCCGGACCGCATCCACTGCGGTCCGGGCCTGCGGGCGTCTACGGGGCGCCGCGCCCCGTCCCGCCCTCGGCCGGCTCGTCGTAGGAGGAGGTGCCCTCGTCCAGCAGCGGTTCCTGCGTCCTGAGGTGCGCCGGGGCCAGTGCGCGCAGCGTGTGGTAGCCGGTGATGACGACCAGCGTGCCCAGCGCGATCCCGCTGAGGGAAAAGGTGTCGGTGAACTTCATCGTCACGTTCCTGATGATGATGATGATGCCCGCCGCGGCCGGCACCAGGTTCAGCGGGTTACGCAGGTCCACGCCGGACTTGGTCCAGATCTGCGCGCCGAGCAGGCCGATCAGGCCGTACAGGATGACGGTGATGCCGCCGAGCACCCCGCCGGGGATCGCGGCGACGACCGCGCCGAACTTCGGGCAGATGCCGAACAGCAGCGCGAAGCCGGCCGCGGCCCAGTACGCGGCGGTGGAGTAGACCCGGGTCGCGGCCATCACGCCGATGTTCTCGGAGTACGTGGTGTTGGGCGGGCCGCCGAGCGCGGTGGAGAGCATCGAGCCGACGCCGTCCACTGGTCCTGGGGCCAGTACGTCGACGCGGTCACCGGGGCCAGGTTGAAGCCGATCAGCATGACGACCGCGCCGGTGACGATCGGCGGCATCGTGGCGTGGATGATCCGCGCCCCGAAGTACTGGACCGCAAGTCCCACCAGGAACAGCACCCCGCCCACCACGAGCACTGCGCCGGTCACCGTCGCGCTGGTGCCGCCCTGCGCCCGGATCACCGCGGCGACCCCGACGAAGGACAGCGAGCAGCCGAGTTGACTTCCGCTCCCCGGCCTATGGGTCGGGGATTCCTACCACGGTCGGGTGACCGTCTCGGTGGGTTCCTGCTTCTTTGCGCTGTGCCGGGACGAGTCCCGGTCTTACCTGCGCTCGACAGGCTGTCACCGCCAGTCCGGCGACCTTGGCGATGTTGACGGCGGCGTTGATGTCCCGGTCCAGCCACGCCCCGCATGCCTGGCACTGCCATGTGCGGACGTGCAGGGGTTTGGGGCCGTCTTTGACGCCGCAGTTCGAGCACACCTGGCTGGTCGGCTCGAACCGGCCGATCCTGATCAGGGTCCGGCCGAACTTCGTGGCCTTGTACTCCAGCATCGTGACGAACTGCGACCACCCGGCGTCGTGCACGGACTTGGCCAGCCTGGTACGGGCGAGTCCCTTGACCGCCAGATCTTCCACCGCCACGGCTTGGTTCTCGCGCATGAGCCGGGTGGAGAGCTGGTGATGGAACTCGCGCCGGGCGTCGGCCACCTTGGCGTGCGCCTTGGCGACCTTGACGCGGGCCTTGGTCCGGTTGTTGCTGCCCCTTTCCTTGCGAGACAGGGCCTGTTGGGCGCGCTTGAGCTTCTTCTCGGCACGTCGCAGGAACTTGGGGCTGTCGATCTTCGTGCCGTCCGAGAGGACGGCGAAGTGCCCGAGTCCCAGATCAAGGCCGATGATCGGCTCCGTCCCGGGAAGGATCTCGGGGGCGGTGTCCACGACGAACGAGGCGAAGTATCGGCCCGCGCTGTCCTTGACCACCGTCACTGTGGACGGTGCCGAGGGCAGGGAACGGGACCACTTCACCCGCACGTCGCCGATCTTCGGCAGGGACAGGTCCCCGCCGGGCGTGATCTTCCACCGGGCGTTCGCGGTGAACCGGATCGCCTGCCGGGTGTCCTTCCGGGACTTGAACCGAGGCGGCCCCATCTTCGGGCGCTTGCCCTTGAGGCCGTCGAAGAAGTTCCGGTAGGCGGCATCCAGGTCCCTGAGGGACTGCTGCAAGACCACCGACGACACCTCGCCGAGCCATGCACGCTCGGGAGTGCTCTTCGCAAAGGTCAGCGCCTTGGACAACTCCGCCGACTTGACGAACGGCAGCCCGGCGGCGCGAGCGTCCTCACGTGCACGCAGCGCGTCGTTGAACACCACGCGGGAGCACCCGAACGCACGGGCCAGCGCTGAACGCTGAGGTCCGTTCGGATAGAGGCGGAACGAATATCTGAGCTGCACGAAGAACACCCCCTTCCCGGGAACCGACGGCACGATCAACATGCCACACGGCACTGACAGAAGGCACTTCCCGTCAACACTGCGGGAGGGTGCACCCACTCGGGTCGGAGCAGGATTCGGATCCGCTTGCAGCTTCCAGCGCAGGCCGAGATCCATGGTGGGGGCGCTTTCTCTGTTGCTCCGGGCTCCGTACGTCTCTGTACTCCGAGCCACTGACCGCACCATTCGCGTGGTCGCCGGGCCTGCCACGCGCCACCGGCCCCGCTCCTGACCTGCGCAATCGCGCCTGACCGGCTCTACAGCAGCTCCGCCCGGGCCGCCTGGATGCCCGCCTGGAAGCGGGTCCGGGCGCCGAAGCGGTCCATCAGCTCCCGCACCCAGCGCTGCACCGTCCGGGTGGAAACCCCCAGCTGGCGGGCGATCGACTCGTCGGTGAGTCCCGCCGCCAGCAGCGTCAGCAACTGCCGGTGCCGGTCCTGCGGCGGCTCCTCGGACAGCTCCGGCAGCCGCATCCCGTGCGCCCAGTACAGCTCGAACAGCCCGGCCAGCGCGTCCAGCAGGGTGGAGGGCCGGATCAGCAGCACGCTCTCCAGCTCGGTGCCCGCGCTGACCGGCAGCAGCGCCCACCGGTCGTCCAACAGGGCCAGCTTCAGCGGCACTTCGGTGTGCACCCGGGCCTGCTCCCCGGCCGCGGTGAAGGTCCGGATCTCCGCCAGCCGGTCCGGGTCGCGCAGCACCCGGCTGTGGTACACCACCCTGGTCGTCACCCCCCGTGCCAGCAGGGCGAGTTCGGTCTGCGGATCGGATTGCCGCACGTACGGCGGACGGTCCAGCACCCGCACCCGCTCGCGCACCCCCAGCTGCAGGGTGCGCCACAGCTCGGAGATCGAGTGGCGCCCGCAGATCACCTCCACCGGCCCGGCCGCCTCGGCGTCCGGGCGGCCCTGCCGGTAGGTGCGCATCAGCTCGCCGATCCGGCCCCGGGCGCGCCGCAGTTCGACCTCGCGCCGCAGCAGCAGCTCCTCCAGCGCCACGTCCGGCGGCACCGCCGTCCACGCCCCCGCCGCGCACGCCTCCACCAGTCCCAGTTCGGCCAGCACGGCCAGCGCGGCGACCACGATCGAGGCCCGCAGGTTCAACTGCGCCGCCAGCCACTGCGGATCGGCGGCCGGAAGGCCCAGCAGCCGCAGGTAGAGCTGCTCCTCCAGCGCACCGAGGCCGAGTCCGGCGAGCATGCCCGTCCCCGACACGGCACCCCTCCTCGCGCACTGCACCGCCAGCGGACGTGCCGACTCTGCGCCACCGGGTGGCCTAAATCAAGGGAATGACCGGTCGACATGTTCCCGCCATGTCGGGTTCCGGTCCACCCGACTCCCTTCCCGGCCGCCCGAAGCGGCCCCCAAGCTGGGCGGCACCCCCACAACGCCCAGTCGAGGAGCCCTCCATGGCCCTTTCCCGCACCGGCCGCCTCGCGCTCGCCGCCCTGCTGGCCCTGCCGGCCGCCGCGGCCGCCACCCCCGCGGCCACCGCGGCCCCCACCGCCCACGCCGCGCACACCTACGCCGCGCACCACTACGGCCACGGCCCCCGCTTCGACGGCGGCGTCTGGGGCGGCTACGTCGCCCAGGGCAGCGGCTTCCAGAGCGTCTCCGGCTCCTGGACCATGCCCACCGTGCAGTGCAACACCTCCAACGACCTGTTCGCCCCCTGGGTCGGCATCGACGGCTACGGCTCGCAGACCGTCGAGCAGACCGGCGTGCAGGTCGACTGCTCCAGCGGCTCCCCGGTCTACTCCGCCTGGTACGAGATGTACCCGGCCCCGCCGCAGTACTTCAACGACCCGGTGGACGCCGGCGACAGCTTCACCGCCTCGGTGGTCAACAGCGGCGGCTCCACCTACACGCTGCAGATCACCGACACCACCAAGGGCTGGACCGAGAACACCGTCCAGCAGCTGAACGGCCAGAACGTCAGCGCCGAGGCCGTGATCGAGTCCCCGAGCCAGAGCTACCCGTCCTTCAGCCGCCTGGACTTCTCCGGCGTCACCGTCAACGGGCAGGTCTTCGACAGCTACGCCCCGCAGGCCATCGACAGCGGCCCCTACACCGAGACCGCGCTCAGCAACGGCTCCTTCGCCATCGTCCCCGCCTGACGCCTCCTCGCCCCGCCCCGCCCCGGCCCGCGCTCCCGCGTGCCGGGGCGGCGCACGTGCCGCCGCTGCGCCGAACGGGTGAGCGCCGGTGACCTGCGCGCTGCGCCCGGCACGCGGGTGTCGGCGCCCTCCGGTTACCGTGACCGGACCGGAGGGCGCCGACGGCGCCCCAGCGCACGAAGCGGGGAGCCGATGACGAAGGCGGCGGGCCGTGGGCCGCGGAACCTCGCGCGGATCGCGCTGCTGTGCGCGCTGGCCGCGCTGGTCGTGGTCGCGTTCACCGGCCTGCACGGGCTGCTGGTGCTGATCGCCGAGACCGTCGGGCTCGTGCTGATGGCCGTCGGCGCGTGGTGGGTGCTGGCCTACCGCGGGGTGACCCGGGTGGTCGGCGCGGTGCTCGCGGTCGCCGCGCCGATCGGGGTGATCGTGCTGGCGGTCGTCTCCGAGGTGCTGCTGCCGGTGGTGGTGGCGCTCGTCCTCTGGTTCGTCGGGCTGGCCCTGGCCCGCTCGGCGCTGCGGGCGGCCCGGCCGCCCAAGGCGATGCCCGAGCGGGAGGTGCCGGCGCCCCGGCGGCCGGTGCTGATCATGAACCCGAAGTCCGGCGGCGGCAAGGTCGAGCGCTTTCAACTGGTCCGCAAGGCCGAGGAGTTGGGTGCCAAGGTGATCCTGCTGGACACCTCCGTCCAGCAGGACGTGGGCGAGCTGGCCCGCCAGGCCGTCGCCGAGGGCGCCGACCTGATCGGCGTGGCCGGCGGGGACGGCACCCAGGCGCTGGTCGCCGCCGTCGCGGCCGAGGCGGGCCTGCCGTTCCTGGTGGTCTGCGCCGGCACCCGCAATCACTTCGCGATGGACCTCGGTCTCGACCGCACCGACCCCTCCACCGGCCTGGACGCGCTGCGCGACGGCGTCGAACTGCGCGTGGACCTCGGCCGGGTGGGGGACCGGCCCTTCGTCAACACCGTCTCCTTCGGCGCCTACGCCGCGATCGTGCAGAGCCCCCAGTACCGCGACGCCAAGACCGCCACCGCCCTGGACGCCCTGCCGGACCTGCTGCTCGGCGAGAACGGCCCCCGAATGACCGCCCAGGCCGACGACCACCGCCTCGACGCCCCGCAGGCGCTGCTGGTCAGCAACAACCCCTACGCCGCTCCCGACGTGATCGGCGTGGGCCGACGCCCGCGCCTGGACCGGGGCGTGCTCGGCGTCCTCGCCGTCCGCGTCGACGGCGCCGCCCAGGCCGCCGAGCTGGCACTGCTCGGCGCACAGGCCACCGGCCTGACGGTGATGTCGGCACGCCGGGTCACGGTGCGTGCGGACGCCGAGCGAATCCCGGTCGCCGTCGACGGCGAGGCGCTGATCCTGCCCACGCCGGTCGTCTGCACCCTCGGCGCCCAGCCCCTGCGGGTGCGCGTCCCGCGCAACCGTCCCGGCGTCGACCCCGCCCTGCAGGACCGCACCCGCGGCCTGGACTGGCGCGATGTGGTGCGCCTGGCTCTCGTTCGTACCCCGGCCGCCGCCCGGACGGAGGCCGGGGTGTGAACGACACCGTCCTGCACGACCTGTCCGCACTCGACGGCGCGCTCTACGCGGCCGTCGCGGCGACCGACACGCCCGCGCTGGACGTGCGCCTGCGCAGGCTCTCCGCGGCCGCCGACCGCTCGAAGATCAACCTGTCGGTCGCGGTGGCGCTGACGCTGGTCCCCGGCCGCTGCCGCCGGGCCGGGCTCGCGGGCGCGGCGGCCGTCGCCCTCGCCTCGTTCAGCTCCAACATCCTCGGCAAGGGGCTGGTGCGCCGCCCGCGCCCCGACCGCGAGGGCGCGCGGGTGCGGGTGGACCGCCAGGTGCCGATGCCGACCTCGGCCTCCTTCCCGTCCGGGCACACCGCCTCGGCCTTCGCGCTGGCGACCGCCGTCGGGACGGTGCTGCCCCCGGCCTCGGTCCCGCTGGGGATGTTCGCGTGCGCGGTGGGCTACTCGCGGGTCCACACGGGCGTGCACTATCCCGGCGACGTCATCGCCGGGGCGGTGCTGGGTTCGGCGTGCGCGTCGCTGGTGCTGGCGATGGGCCACAAGGTGCTCGTGTCCGGCGGGCGCGGCTGACGCGGACTCGCTGTGGGCAGCTGATGTGAACAAGTTTTAGACAAAGCTTTCACGACAGTTGACGGTCTATCACCACATCCCCCACGCTGGGCGACACCGACCACGCGCTCCACCACACACCTGGTCGGTCCGTGTCCACCGGAAGGGGTCCTTCTCGCATGCGCCGAACCTTCGCCGCCTTACTGACCGCCCTGCTCGCCCTGGTGGGTGTCGCCGTCCTGCCGTCCGTCGCGTAGGCCGACACCCCCGGCAACTGCTCCACCGGCCGAGGCGCCGGGATGGCATCCGCGACCTGCAACAACGTGCCGGCCGGCACCGTCTGGCACGTCGAGACGGTCTGCTTCTACGTCATCTCCAACCAGCCGATCACCTACTGGGTGATCGATATGGACATCCAGGGGTTCTTCGACAACCTTGATCATGATCTGGTCCTCAAGGCGGTAGCTCATCACACCGATCAGCGGTGGGTCCTGCTGTATAACGGGAAGCTGAACCTGGCGAAGATCGGTGACGTGCGGGTGAAGTGGTCCCGCGCGCTTCCGGTCGACCCGTCGTCGGTGACGATCGTGCTCGACCCGGCGGGCAGGTACCACGCCTCCTTCGTGGAGGAGAACCGCCGGCGGCTGCTCGGGGTCCTGCTGGCCAAGGTTGAGCTGGAGGTCACCGCCGCGACGCGGCTGGGAATCGACCAGGACCAGGCCGAGGTGCTGCTCGGGTGGATCGATCAGGCCGGCCCCGATGGCTCCGCCGTGTCGACCAACGCGCTGACCAACCGGCTGCAGCGCACTGGCGTGCAACTCATGGACCTTGACCAGGACGAGACGCCCCCGGGCCGGATGGCATCGGCGATGGCGATCGCCGTCGCCGCGGACGCGCTCAGCGCTCACCTCCACTTCGAGAACGGCGACGTGGACGGGGTCCGCCGGGCCCTGGGCCGGACGGAGGCCGCTCTCATCGAGGCCCAGCAGAGCATCCACGACCTGCGTGTGGAGATCGGTGACGTCGATGAGGAACCCGCCGACTGAGCCGGGACGGTCAGGCGTCGGTCGCAGGCCGGACCGGCGTGGTGAGGAGAAGCAGGTGGCCCGCTGCAGCGACGGGCCCCGAGGTGTGCATGTCGTCCGCCACGCTCGGGAGCACCCCGGCGATGCGTTCCACGCCGAACTGGGGCCAACGTCAGCCTGGCCGCTGCCATGCACGGTCTCAGCGATCCGCTGCGGCTGCGGATCGTCGACCTGCTGGCCCGCCAGGGCAAGACCGAGTGCTCCGTGATCTACAACGCCCTGGGGGGATCAGCAAGTCGAACGCCTCGCACCACTTCCGGGTGCTGTGCGAGTGCGGCCTGATCCTCCGCACCCACCAGGGGCAGCAGCAGAGCGCCCGGCTGTGCACCGACGAGTTCGACGAGCGGTTCCCGGGGCTGCTCCGCGCGGTGCTGGACAACATAGACAGCGTGGTGAGCCGGGGGACCGAGGCCGCGTCGGCCTCCGCGCGTCGGCCAATTGTTTGGCTGATTCGGATCGAACTTTCTCCCTCATCGCCGCGATCCTGGCATGTTCGTGCCCGCGCGGTGCCGGATTCCCCGGTCGACGGCCAGGGAAGCGGCGGATCCGGTTCCTCTTCAGATGGGGC
The DNA here is from genome assembly GCF_044768305.1 of Kitasatospora sp. NPDC101155. Classification (NCBI taxonomy): domain Bacteria; kingdom Bacillati; phylum Actinomycetota; class Actinomycetes; order Kitasatosporales; family Streptomycetaceae; genus Kitasatospora; species Kitasatospora sp. NPDC101155. The sequence continues at coordinate 83,135 of NZ_JBIWPN010000021.1, forward strand.
CGACAACTCCAGCTCCATTTACGGACATTGACGAGGATAGCTCGCGAGAAGCACGATCAATGAGGCAACTCGTGGGGCTCACGTGGCCCCCGCCAAACTCGGGGAGAAAACCATGTTCGGTATGCGGAAGTTCGCCGCTGCGGGCGCGGCCGCAGTCGTCATCGCAGGGCTCGGCACGGCCGGCACGGCCGTGGCCGCCCCGGTCGCGTCCCAGTCGCCGTCCCTGGCGTCGTGTGACCTCTACGTCGGCCAGCCCTACCACAGCCTCGACGGCAAGGTATGGGTCCAGGGTGGCGGTAACAACTGCGGCGGCGCCGTCGACCAGATCTGTGTCTGGCTCCAGTACAACTCCCTGGGCAACGTCTACACTCAAGACATCCAGTGTCGGCCCGTAGGCCAGTACGACAACACCTGGGGCGCCTCGTCCGCCTACACCCCCGGCATGTGGGGCGGGATGGCCATCGCGATGAAGAACGGCGCGTATGTGCAGACGGTGCAGAACGGCGCCTGGCTCTGACGACGGGGCTGCTGTAGCAGGTGGCACGACAGCGGGGAGCCGGCCCGGACGGGTCGTCCGGGCCGGCTCCCCGGCTGCCCCTTCCGCCGGGACTGCCTCTGGGTGATGCGCCTGGTCATGATGGTGATCGCGGCCCAGGTGATCAGCAACTCGGAGTGCTGGACGAGCCGTTCATGGTCGCGGGCATGCCGGCGGGCGTGCATGATCCAGGCGTGGGACCGCTCGACCACCCAACGCCGGGGAAGGGCGACGAACCCCTTCGCGTCCTTGGGCCGGCTGACGGTCTTGATCGTCAGGTTCAGGTACTTCTTCGCCCAGCCGACCAGCTGTCCGGCATAGGCCGAGTCGGCCCAGACGATCGTGATCTCCGGGTGCATCAGTCGCAGCCGGAACAGCACTTCCTTCGCCGCGTCGCGGTCGGTCATGTCGGCTGCGGCGAACCTCGGATCGGCCTTCTTGGCCTGGTTGAACTCCTTGCGCAACGCGGGCGGCGACCACGGCCGCCACGGCGTCAGCTCGGCCTCGGGAATGCCGTAGGACTCCTCGGCCTTTCGCTGCCACCACGACGCCCCGACCCATGAGACGGCCCAGTTGTACGCGGCCCGTGCCGCACCGCAGTGCGACCGAAAGGCTGTCTCCTGCCCGGAGTTCGGATCCAGCGCGAAACGGTACGCCTGGACCACGAAACCGGGACGCGCCTCGAACCTCCGCACAAGACACCCCCAACCCGAGCCAGACCGACGACTATCCGGACCATACCGGGCAGCACTGACAAACAGTCGAAATGTCCGAATTGCTGAGACTCGCCGATGGAAACGGCAACAGCGGTCAACCCTCCGGGCACACCGCCTCGGCCTTCGCGCTGGCGACCGCCGTCGGGGCGGTGCTGCCCCCGGCCTCGGTCCCGCTGGGGATGTTCGCGTGCGCGGGGGGCTACTCGCGGGTGCACACGGGCGTGCACTATCCCGGCGACGTCATCGCCGGGGCGGTGCTGGGCTCGGCGTGCGCGTCGCCGGTGTTGGCGATGGGCCACAAGATGCTTGTGTCCGGCGGGCGCGGCTGACGCGGACTCGCTGTGGTCAGCTGATGTGAACAAGTTTTAGACAAAGCTTTCACGACAGTTGACGGTCAATCACCACATCCCCCACGCTGGGCGACACCGACCACGCGCTCCACCACACACCTGGTCGGTCCGTGTCCACCGGAAGGGGTCCTTCTCGCATGCGCCGAACCTTCGCCGCCTTACTGACCGCCCTGCTCGCCCTGGTGGGTGTCGCCGTCCTGCCGTCCGTCGCGCAGGCCGACACCCCCGGCAACTGCTCCACCGGCCGAGGCGCCGGGATGGCATCCGCGACCTGCAACAACGTGCCGGCCGGCACCGTCTGGCACGTCGAGACGGTCTGCTTCTACGTCATCTCCAACCAGCCGATCACCTACTGGGTCGCCGGCAACACCGTGGTCGGCAACGGGATGTCCACCTCGGTCTGCCACCCCGGTGACATCGCCACCGACACGATCCGCCCGGTCGTCATCGGCATGCAGGGCAAGCAGGGCCGCCTGGTCGGCTACGGCGGCAAGTGCGTGGACGTCGCGCACGGCAGCAGCAACGTCGCCACCCCGGTGCAGATCTACGACTGCAACGGCACCGCCGCCCAGTGGTGGACCCTGGGGCTGGACAACTCCGTGCGGGCCCTGGGCATGTGTCTCAACGTGGTGTGGGGCAGCGCCGACAGCCCCAACGGCACCAAGGTCGAGATCTACAACTGCGTCGGCAGCCCGGGCGAGCAGTGGGTCCCGCAGCCCGACGGCTCGCTGAGGAACGTGCTGACCGGCAAGTGCCTGGACGAGCTCGGCTTCAACACCGCCAACCGCACCCAGCTGGGCATCTGGGACTGCAACGGCCTGGACAACCAGAAGTGGGTCCTCACGCCCTGACGCCGTTGAGTGCCGTCGGCGGGCCCGCCTCCCGGGGGGAGGCCGGGGCCGCCGAGCGGCGCGACCCGGCTGCGGCCGGCCGTCAGCACCCTCCGGGCAGGGCCCGGCCCGCCCCCGGTCGTGCGGCGCGCGGCTCGGCGCCCGCCGCGCCGGCCGTCGTGGCCGCCGTACCCGCCGTGGCGGGCAGGGCGCGCAGGGCCGCCTCCGCCGCCGCCTCGCCGTCGCCGTACTGGTGGGCCCGGGCGGAGCGCAGGGCGGCGTCGAGGTGGAGTGCGGCCTCCTCCGGGTGTCCGGTGGCGGCGAGCGCGCGGCCGTAGAGGGTCTGCAGTACGACCCGGCGGGTGACCGGGAAGGGCGGCTCGGCGAGGGCCAGGCCGCGGGCGGCGTGGTGGGCGGCCTGTTCGGGGTCGCCGGCCGCCAGGCACTGGTCGGCCAGGTGCTGGCGGGCCAGGGCGACGAGGTCGGCGCGGCCGGCCTCTTCGGCCAGCGCGAGGGCCTCGGCCAGCAGGGCGCGCACCCGCGCCGGTCCGCCGTGCCGTGCGTCGTGGCCGTACCGGGCGAGGGCGACGGCCAGGTTGGTCAGGGCGACGGCCTGCGCGGTGCGGTCGTCGGCCAGGGCGGCGAGGCCGGGCGCCCGCTCCAGGTGGACGAGGGCCTCCTCGGGCCGGTCCTCCTCCAGCAGGACCCAGCCCAGCAGCGCGCGGGCGCGGGACTGGGCGCCGGGGTCGAGGTCGGCCTCGGCGGCGGCCAGGCCGTGTTCGAGCAGCGGCGCCCAGCCGTCCCGGACCTGCCACACGATCAGCGGCCACTGCAGGAGCACCAGGCGCCAGGCCCGGTCGTGCAGCCCGGCCGCGACCGCCGCCTCGACCGCTCCGCGCAGGGTGTCGCGTTCGGCGGCGTACCAGGCGAGCGCGCTCGCCCGGTCCGGGAACGGACGGACCTCGACGGGCCGCCGCGCCCCCGGCGGGGGGACGCAGCACGGCTCGCTGCCCGGCTCGGCGGCGGCGCACGCGGCGAGCATGGTGTTCACCAGGTGGTCGAGCAGGCGGGGCAGCACCTCGGCGTCGTCCTCGCCCGGGCGCGGCGGCAGGCTGCGGGCGTAGAGGCGGACCAGGTCGTGCAGGGTGTAGGCGTCGCGGCCGATCTCGACGACCAGGTGGGCGGCGGCCAACTGCCCCAGTGCGCCCGCGGCCCGGGGCAGTGCGTCGCCGGCCAGCGCGGCGGCGGTGCGGCTGTCGAGGGTGGCGCCGGTGTGGGTGCCGAGGCGGTGGAACATCCGGCGGGCCGGGTCGGACAGGTGCTGCACGGTCAGCGCCAGGGCGGCCGCGACGCTGGTGTCCTCCACGTCCAGCAGGCCCAACCGGACCTGCTCGTCGGCCAGTTCGTCGGCCATGGCGGCAAGGCCCCGGGCCGGGCAGGTGGCGACGCGGGCCGCCGCCAGGCGCAGCGCCAGCGGCAGCCCGTCGCACAGGACGGCCAGCTGGGCGGCGGCCTCGGGCTCGGCCGAGACCAGCTCCGGGCCCAGGGTGTCGGCGAGCAGGGTGACGGACTGCGGCGCGGACAGTTCGGCCAGCGGGACGGGCCGGGCGGCGTCCGAGGCGACCAGCCCGCCGAGCCGCTCGCGGCTGGTCACCACGGTGACGCAGCCCTCCCCGTCGGGCAGCAGCGGGCGGACCTGGTCGGAGGTGCGCGCGTTGTCCAGGACGATCAGCATCCTGCGCCCGGCGGTCAGTTCCCGGTAGTGGGCGGCCAGCGCCTCGGGGGAGTGGGGCATCCGCTCGGCCGGCAGCCCGAGGGCGAGCAGCAGTTCGCGCAGCACGGCGGGGGTGGAGCGCTCGGGCAGCGGACTGTGCCCGCACAGGTCGACGAACAGCCGCCCGTCGGGGAAGTCGGCCCGGTGGCGGTGGGCCCAGTGCACGGCCAGGGCGGTCTTGCCGACCCCGGCCCCGCCGGCGACCACGGCGATCGCCCCGGGGGAGGCGGCGGCCCGGTCGAGCGCGGCCAGCTCCTCCTCGCGTCCGGAGAAGCCGCGGGGGCGCCGGGGGAACGGCCACTGCGCGGGAGCTGCGGTGGGGGCGGCGGGGGCGCCCTCGACGGCCGGCGGGGCGGGCCGCGCGGCGGGGGCGTCGGTGCGCAGCAGCGCCTCGTGCGCCTCGACGAGCTCCGCCCCCGGACCGATCCCCAACTGCTCGGCCAGGGCCCGGCGGGCGCGGTGGAACCACTCCATCGCCTCCGAGCGCCGCCCGGCCTGCCCCAGCGCGGTCATCAGCGCCGCGACCAGCGACTCCCGCAGCGGGTTCAGCGCGGCCTCGGTGCCCAGCACCCCGGCCGCCGACCCGTGGTCACCGAGCTGCCCGTACGCGCGCGCCAGCTCCTCCACCGCCGCGAGCCGCAGCTCCTCCAGCGCCTGCGCGGCGCACCGCAACGGCAGACTCGGCGTCGTCCCGGCCAGCGCCGGCCCCCGCCACAGCCCGAGCGCCTCGCGCAGCACCGCCACCGACGCGTCCGCGTCCGGCGCCGAGCGGGCCGACCCTACGAGCCGCTCGAACCGCCTTGCGTCCACCGCCGACTCGGGCACCCGCAGCAGGTACGCGCCGCCGTCGGTCACCAGCTCGACCCCGCCGTCGCCGGCCCCGTGCGCGGCCAGCACCGCGCGCAGCCCGGACACGTGGTTCTGGATGACCGTGCGCGAATGCCGCGGCGGCTCCTCCTCCCACAGCGCCTCGGTCAGCCGCTCGACCCCCACCGGCGCACCCGGGTTCAGCACCAGCATCGCCAGCAGACTCCGGCGCTTCACCGACCCGACAGCGAGCTCCCGCCCATCCGCGGCCACCACGGCCGCCGAGCCCAACAACCGGAAGTCCACCCACGCCCCCACCGCGCCACCAGCAAATATGACAAGCATATGGCGGCGGGCGATCTCCCCATCGCAGAGCGTTCCCCTCCCCGGAGCCCCGGCCCCCGGCCCCGGCACCCTGGACGGCCGACGCCCCTAGCGGATGTACTGCGATCTCCGCAACGGCGCCACCAAGGGCGCCACCGGGGAGGGGACGGAACCGATGCTCACCGACACCTCGACCAGTGCGGGCAGGGCGGTCCTGCTCCACGACCGCCACCCCACACTGGAAGAACTCACCGCCACCGCACACCTGCTGGCCGCCCGACACCCGCACCTGTGCCGGGTGCGCACCCTCGGCACCTCCCGCGCCGGCCGGCCCCTGCTGCTCCTGTCGATCGGCCACGCCGCGGACAACGTGCTCGTCGTCACCGGCGCCCACGCCGACGAGTTCCCCGGCCGCTCCGGCCTCGTGGAACTGGCCCACCGGGTCCTGGCCCGACCCGACCTGCGCGAATCGACGGCCTGGCACCTCCTGCTCTGCCTCGACCCCGACGGGGCACACCTGGCCGAAGGCGGCCACCACGCCCGGACCCTGCCCGAGTACTTCGCGCACTACTTCCGCCCCGCCGCCGAGGAACAACCCGAATGGGCCCCGGCGATCGGCGGGACGCTCCCGGAGAGCCGGATCCTCCTCGACCTGATCGACGAACTCCGCCCGTCCCTCCAGTTCTCCCTGCACGGCGCCGACATCGGCGGCACCTTCGTCCAGGCCACCCGCGACCCGGCCGCCCTCGCCGACCCGCTCGCGAAGTCCGCCGCCGACCTCGGCATCCCCGTCGAGACCGGCAGCTACGACACGTTCTGGCTGCAGGCCCGCGGCCCCGGCGTCTTCCTGATGGAGCCCCACCACCTCGACCGGCAGGAGAGCACCACCGGCATGCTGGCCCCGGACCACCGGAAGGACACCGGCGTCCTCGCCGGCACCTGGTTCGCCCCCCGGCGCCACGGCGGCGCGACGGTCATCGTCGAGACACCGGCCTGGACCAGCGACCACCTCACGGACACCCGCCCGGCCGACGACGCCCGCACCCGCCTGACCGCCTGCGCCGACCAACTGCGCGACCGGGGCCGGCTGCTCACCGAACTGCTGGACGCCACCCCGCCCCACCCGGACGACACCGCCCTGCTCAGGGCCGCGCGCACCCCGCTGGCCGCACTGCGGCAGCTCGCCGACGAATGGGACCCGCGAGCCGGCGGACAGGACCTCCTGCGCCCGGGCCTGATGACCCGGGCGAAACTGGCCGGCATCGAACTGTGGGCCCACCGCATCCCGGTCCGCACGGCCGCCCTGCTGCGCCGCGCCCTCGACCCGGCCGACGCCCGCCCCGACCGCCTCCTGAGGGACTGGTGCGCCCAGTACCAGCGACGCTTCCAGCCGGTCCGGCTGCCCGTCGCACGCCAGGCGGACCATCAGGCGAACACCGTCCAGGCCGCCGTGGAACTCACCCGCCCGCCCGGCCGCGCCGCGTAGCCGGCCGCCCGCGGGCGACCCGGCGGGCGAAGCCGCAAGCCGTTGCGCGGTCGAACCCGCCGCCCGCGCCCACGCCGACCACGGGATCACCGGCACCCGCGGGGACATCGTCGGCGAGGTCATCGAACGCGCCCTCGACACCGGCGCTCGGGGGTCACCTTCGCCCCCGACGGCACCCTCACCGACGCCAAGACGCCCAGCGGGGCTACGAGCGCTCCCGCGCGACGCCCTCGCCGCTACCGGCCGCCGGTATCCTCCTCCCGTACCCCCAGCTCCGACAGCTCCATCCTGACGGACCGTCAACACCCGCCCGGGGAGGCTCCGTGCCCAATGACGACACCCCGCTGTTCGCCGCCGTTCGACAGCCCGACACCACCCCCGACCGGCTGCGCCGCCAGATCGAGTTCATCATCGAGGTCGACCGGCTCAAGAACGTCTTCCGGCAGAGCCCGCTGCTGGCCGCCGACCGGCGCGAGAACGACGCCGAACACTCCTGGCACCTCGCCCTGATGACCCTGGTCCTCGCCGAGTACGCGGACGAACCGGTCGACCCGGTCAAGGCCCTCGCCATGGTCATCCTGCACGACCTGGTCGAGATCTACGCCGGGGACACCTTCCTCTACGACTCCGCGGCCACCGCCGACCAGGAGGAACGCGAACGCCAAGCCGCCGACAAGCTGTTCGCGATCCTCCCGGACGACCAGCGCGACCACTTCCGCGCGATCTGGGACGAGTTCGAGGAACGCGCCAGCGCGGAGGCCCGGTTCGCCAAGGCGATGGACCGCCTCCAACCGCTGCTGCTCAACTACGGTAACCAAGGCGGCACTTGGCGCACCCCCGGAGTCACCGACGCCGACGTCCGGGCCCGCAAGTCCGTCATCGGCGACTCCTCCGCCGACCTGTGGCGCTACGCCGAGACCCTGATCCGCACCGGCGCCGACAACGGCTGGGTCCCACGCGCCGGCACGCCCCCCGAGTCGTGACACCCCCGGCCCCGTCCGGCCCCGTCCGGCCCCGACGTCCACGCACGGCGGCGCACCGCGGCTCAGGGCGTGGGCGCGGCGGCCTCCAGGGCGTCGACCGTGCCGGACATGACGGTGCGCAGATGCCGGGTGAGGTGCTCGGCGGGCCAGTGCCACCAGGCGACGGCCAGCAGACGGGCGATGTCGGCCTCGTCGTAGCGCAGGCGGATCACCTTGGCGGGGTTGCCGCCGGCGATCGCGTAGTCGGGGATGTCGGAGGTGGCCACCGACCCTGCGGCGACGATCGCGCCGTGCCCGATGCGCACTCCCGGCATCACGGTGGTGCCGTAGCCCAGCCACACGTCGTGGCCGACGACGGTGTCCCTCGTGGTCGGCGGGGTGACGGATCGTCGGGAACGCTCCATGATCCACTACGGGCCGCCGGCCCCACCGCGGCCTGCCCGGTCGGCTTTGACGCGGGACATCCCCGGCCTGCGCCAGGACTCGCCGGTGCCACGGAGAGCGGATTGTCGGACCCTCCCGCTAGCGTCGCGGTGGAGGAGGTGCGACATGGGTGGCACAGGGCGGCTGGTCGTGGCGATGCAGGTGTCCGCGGACGGCTACGTCGACAGTGAAGTCCAGGGCGCCGACTGGCAGTTGTGGAACTGGGGCCCGCAGTGGCCGTGGAGCGCGGACCTGCGGGCCTCGTTCAACGGCCTACTGGCCGGCGCCTCGGGGATCCTGCTGAGCCGGCCGATGGCGGACGAGGGGTACCTGGGGCACTGGGGGCGCATGGCCGATCTCCATCCCGCCGACGCGGACTGGGAGTTCAGCCGGGCGATCGGGGCGCTGCCGAAGTTCGCGGTGTCCCGATCGGGGCGGCCGGCGCGACGGTGGCCGCGCACCGAGGTGCTCAACGGCGAGCTGGCCGAGACGGTGGCGCGGGCGAAGGAACGGGCAGGCGGGGCACTGCTCTGCTTCGGGGGAGCGGGGCTGGTCTCCGCGCTGCTGCGCGAGGGCCTGGCCGAGGAGCTGCGCCTGTTCGTCAACCCCGGCTTCGCCGGATCGGGCAGCAGCGTGTTCGGGCCGTGGCTGGTGCGACACGCCTACCGGGCGGGCGGGGTGACGGCGTACGACTGCGGGATCGTGGAGAGCCGCTGGTCACGGGGGTAGCCGAGGCCCAGGGGGCTGACGCCGCTTTGCGAACCCTTTGCTAGCATCCGCCGCACCGAACAGCGGATCAAGAAGGAGCATCGGTGGACCAGGAGCGGGTGGAGCTGGCGTACAGGCCGACGGGCGAGGACTTCCGCGAGGCCATCGCCCAGACGCGGCGCACCTTGGCGGGTTGGCTGCCGCGGATCGCGCCGTCGGCGATGGCGGCCTTCACCGCGTTCGGCTTGGCGGCGAAGCTGGCGGACGGCCAGCCGGTCGGGTCGGACGCTGTGACGCTGGCCGCGCTGATGGCGCTGGTGATGTTCACGCCCCGGCTGCAGGTGATGTTGGCGCAGCGGCGCGCGGCCCGGCGCGGCGGCGAGTACCGCGCGGTGGTGGACGGCAGCGGCGTGAGCGTCACCGACGGGATCGGCATCCGCACCCTGAGCTGGACGGCCGGACTCCGCTTCGCCGAGACGCGGAACCTCTTCGTGGTCCTGAACCGCAGCGGCACCTGCCTCCTCGTCCTCCCCAAGCGCGGCACCCCCGCCCCCGACGCCCTGCGCGCACTCCTCACCCGGCACGCGACCCCCATCGGCCGCCAGGTGGACAACGACCGCCCGGCGAACAGCGGAACGGCCGCAGCAGGACGCTGACCGACACCCCGTCGGGCGACGGAGGATCAGTTCCGGACGGTCGCGGCGCGGTTCCCCCGCTCCGCGACGCCACCGGTCCGCCCGTACGGCTTCACCCAGGGCAGAATGCCGTTCCCTTCCCCCGGCGCGCAGGATCCCTAGGCTGAAGGGGTGAGCACTCATGCGCCGAACGAAGCCCGCGTCATCCCCCTGCGCCCGCAGACCTCGCCGCCCGCATCCGGCGGGGCGACCCGTGCCCCGCAGCGACCGGCGGGGGCCCCACCGGCGCCCGCGCCGAGGGAACCCCTGTGGCGCGACCTCGTCGGCGGTGTGCTGCGGCGCGAGCGGCTCGCCCAGGAGCGCACGCTGAAGGACGTCGCGCAGACGGCCCGGATCTCGATGCCGTACCTGTCGGAGCTGGAGCGCGGACGCAAGGAGGCGTCCTCCGAGGTGCTCGCGGCCGCCGCCAGGGCCCTCGGGCTCGGCCTCGGCGACCTGCTCTCGCTCGCCCAGGACGAGCTGGCCCGGTACGCCCCGAGCCGGGTGGGCCAGAGCCGGATGGGCGGGGGCCGCACGTCGCCCACGGCGCGGTTCGACGGCCTCTGCCTCGCGGCCTGACCGAGCCGCCCGGCCGCACCGCCTGGCCGAACCGTCTGAGCGAACCGCCTGACCACGCGGCCTGGCCGAACCGGCGCCCGGTACACCCCCGTCGTACCGGCCGCCGGTTCGGTCATCGGCCCCGGCGCGCGATCAGGCGAACGCGAGCCGCCGGCTCAGCACCTCGTCGGCCAGCCCGTAGGCGACGGCCTCCTCGGCGGTGAGCACCTTGTCCCGGTCCAGGTCCGCGCGCAGCGTCGCCACGTCGTGGTGCGTGTGCCGGGACAGGACCTCCTCCACCTGTGAGCGGATGCGGACCATCTCCTTGGCCGCGAGGCTGAGGTCGGAGACCGTCCCCTGCCGGCCGCCGCTGGCCGGCTGGCCGAGCAGCACCCGCGCGTGCTGGAGCACGAACCGCCGTCCGGGATCCCCGCCGGCCAGCAGTACCGCCGCCGTCGACGCCGCCTGACCGACGCAGAACGTGGAGATCGGCGCCTGCACGAACGTCATCGTGTCGTAGATCGCCATCAGCGAAGTGAACGATCCGCCGGGCGAGTTGAGGTAGATCGAGATCTCGCGCTCCGGGTTCTCCGACTCCAGGTGCAGGAGTTGCGCGATGACCACGTTGGCGACCCCATCGTCGATCTCGGTGCCGAGGAAGATGATCCGCTCGTTCAGCAGCCGGCTGAAGACGTCGTAGGACCGTTCACCCTGCGCGGTCCGCTCGATGACGTACGGAACCGTGTACGACCCCATGTCACAGTCCCATCCGTCGGCGCGAGGAGGCCGGGCGGATGTCGGCGACCGACTCCACCACCCGGTCCACGATCCCGTACTCCTTGGCCTGCTCGGCCGTGAACCAGCGGTCCCGGTCGCCGTCGCGCGCGATCGTCTCCTCGCTCTGCCCGGTGTGCTCGGCGGTGATCCGCTCGATGGCCCGCTTGGTGAACTCCAGGTTCTCCGCCTGGATCTCGATGTCCGCGGCGGTGCCGCCGATGCCCGCCGAGGGCTGGTGCATCATGATCCGCGCGTTCGGCAGCGCGAACCGCTTGCCGGGCGCCCCCACCGTGAGCAGGAACTGGCCCATGCTGGCGGCGAACCCCATCGCCAGCGTCGACACGTCGTTCGGGATCAGCCGCATGGTGTCGTAGATCGCGAGCCCCGCCGTGACCGACCCGCCGGGGCTGTTGATGTACAGGCTGATGTCGGTGCGCGGGTCCTCCGCGGACAGCAGCAACAGCTGCGCGCACACCCGGTTGGCCGATACGTCGTCGACCTGGGTGCCGAGCAGGACGATCCGCTGGGCGAGCAGCTGTGCCGCCAGATGGTCGTCGAAGGGGCTGGGCGGGGTGTCGCCCTGCTCCGCGCGGAGCGGGGGCGTGCTGAGGGGAGTCATCCGGTCTCCTTGTCGAGGAGGTCTGCCGTCGACTCCACTCTCGACCCGGGGAGCGCCCCGGATGCGGTTTCTCTGCCCGCCGCAGATTCGCCACGGGCAGAGCCGACAGCCGCAGTCCGGGCCGTGCCCGCCGCGGAGGCGGGCCCGTCCTCACACGAGGGCGGAGTCGAGGAAGTCGCGCCAGGCGGCGTGCACGCGCCCGGCGTGGGGGCCGTCGTCGCCGTTCCCGCGGTCGCCGTCGGCGAGGAGGTCCAGCAGCAGGCCGCGCAGGACGGCGAGTACCACGGTGGCGTTCGCCCGGGTGCCGGCAAGGACGCGTTCCAGCGGCGGCAGCCACTCGTCCAGTGAGGCGGTGTCGAAGTCCAGCCAGGGCTCGCAGCGGTCGAAGGCCCGGACGTACCCCTCGAAGAACAGCCGCAGCGCGCCCCGGCGTTCGGGCCTCGTCAGCCACTCCCAGAGCAGTTCGAGGGTCTCGCGGGCGCTGCCGCCCTCGACCTCGGACCGCTCCAGCAGCGCCAGTTGCTCGGCCCGTCCGACCGCCAGGACCTCCCGGACCAGCTGCTCCTTCGACCCGAACAGGTACAGCAACACGCGCGGGCTGGAGCCGATCTCCGCCGCCAGCGGGCGCAGCGAGAGGTCGGACACGCCCCGCTCGGCGACGTAGCGGACGGTCGCGGCGAGGATCTCCTCGCGGCGCGCTGACGGGCGGGGGACGGCGTTGGCGGGAGTGGACACGTGGTCTATCGTTCCACTGAAACGAGTGTTTCAGTGGAAGGGGATGCTGCCATGGCCGCCACCGAGCCCGCGACCGCGACCGTCCGCGAGGCCGACCGCCCCGGCGACCTCGGTGCCGTCGCCGCCCTGCACGGCGTCCTCTACGCCCGCGAGTACGGCATGGACGCGACCATGGAGGCCTACGTCGCCGCCGGCATGGCCGAGTTGGTGCTGGCCCGCGTCCGCGAGGGCGACGCGGCACCCGGCCGCCTGTGGGTCGCCGAACTCGACGGCCGCGTGGTCGGTGCCACCGGCCTCGTCCGCGCGCAGGAGCGCCCGGGATGGGGCCAGCTGCGGTGGGTCATCCTCGACCCGGACGTCCGGGGCCGGGGCCTGGGCCGTCGGCTGCTGGAGACCGCCCTGGCCGAGGCCCGCGCCCGTTCGTACGAGGGCGTGCTGCTCTGGACGGTCGCCGGCCTCGCCGCCGCCCACCACCTGTACGCGAAGGCCGGCTTCGAGCTCACCGTCTCCCGCCCCGCCCACAAGTTCGGCCTCGACACGGTCGAACAGCGGATGGACCTGCGCCTGTGAGGGGCCCGCCGCCGTCGTCCTGGCGCCGGCGAGGCGAGCCGTTCAGGAGCGGGTGCCGCCCGGCCAGGTGAGACCGCGGGCGAAGTGGGTCGAGGTGACCAGGACCATGAGGCCGGCCGTGATGCCGCCGAGGGTCATGACCGTGGACGGGGAAGTGCGGTCCACGATGTTTCCCCCGACCAGCGCGCCGAGCGAGATCGTCGCCTGGAAGGAGGCGGTGAACAGCACCGAGGCCGCCTCGGGCGCGTCGGGGGCCGCCTTGGCGAACCAGGTCTGGGACGACACGGGGACCGCTCCGTAGGCGACGCCCCAGACGATCAGCAGGGCCACCGCACCGGCCTTGGAGGCGCCCAGCACCGGCAGCAGGAGGGTGGCGCCGGCGAGCAGGGCGGCTGCGGCGCCGAAACCGGCGCGGGGACGCCGGGCGACCAGGGAGCTGCCCAGGAAGTTGCCGGCGATTCCCGCGGCCCCGTAGACCAGCAGGAAGACGGTGATCAGCGTGGAGCCCGCGTGCGTGACCTGTTCGAGGAACGGGGTCACGTAGGTGTACGCCCCGAAGTGGGCCGGCACGATGAGGAAGGTCAGCAGCAGGGCGAAGCGGGTGTTCACGTTGCGGAACATGCCGCCCAGCACGCTCAGGCGGGTGGCCCCGGTCGGCGGCAGCGGGGGCATGACCAGCAGCAGCATGACGAGCACACCGAGCGGCAGGACGCCCATGACGACGAACGCCGTCCGCCAGCCCGCCACATCGCCGATGAACGTGCCGACCGGGACCCCGAGCACGGACCCCAGCGGGACGGCCGAGAAGATCACCGAGACGGCGCGGCCGACCTTTTCCGCCGGCACCAGCCGGTCGGCGAGTCCGGCCCCGATCGACCAGAAACCGCCGATGGTGATGCCCACCATGACCCGCGACACCAGGACCAGCCAGTAGTCCGGCGCCACGGCGGCCAAGCCGTTCGCCAGGGCCAGCAGGAGCATGAACGCGCACAGCACCAGTCGGCGGTCGATGCGGGCGGTCGCGACCGTGACCAACGGCGCCGAGATCGCCGCGAGGACTCCGGGCATGGTCATCATCAGCCCCGCCATCCCGTCGGAGACGGTGAAGCTGGATCCGATCGAAGTGAGCAGACCGATCGGCAGGATCTCGGTCGTGACGATCGCGAAGATCCCCAGCATCACCGACAGGACGGCCAGCCACTCGATCGCGGGTGATCGGGCCGGTAGGCCGGTTTCGCCGGGGCGCGACGTGGCGGTGGTCGTCGAGGCCATGAAGTCCGTCCAGTTGAAGGGCCTTTCGGTCCGGGCCAGTTCAGCAGGCCTCCCGGGCAGTGGCTGGCAGCTTTCCGACATCACCGTTGCTGATTTCGTAGTCGGATATCAGCAATCCGGGCATTACGGCCCGGAAGGTCCGTCACGGTGTCACCAGAGCGCGAGTTGCGCTTCGGTGTCCTGAGTACGGTCTCGCGCTTCCTCCTCGCCCCGCCGGCGGGGGAGGGTTGCGCCACCTGCCCGCCCCGCGCTCGCCGTGTGGCGGGTGCGGGTGGTGCGGGTCTTCCGGTCGGCTCCACGCGGTTTCGACGCTTGCGCGTCCGGGTCTCCGGCCACTCCGGTACCCGTGATGTCGGCCGACGCGAGGTCGGCGAGGTTGCGGGCCGCGTTCTCGTCCCGGTCGATGACCAGACCGCACGCGTCGCAGGTGAACACTCGGACATGCAGGGGCAGTTTGGCTTTCACTGTCTTGCAGTTCGAGCAGGTCTTGCTGGACGGGTACCAGCGGTCCGCGACGATGATCGTGCCGCCGGCCCAGTCGGTCTTGTAGGTGATCTGTCGGCGGATCTCGCCGAACCCGGCGTCCTGGATCTTGCGGGCCAGTCGGTGGTTGCGGAGCATCCCGGCGACGTTGAGGTCTTCGACCACGACGGTGCCGTACTCGCTCGCGATGCCGGTGGTGAGCTTGTGCAGGGCGTCGGCGCGCAGGTTCGCCACCTGGTGTCCGAATCGCTGAGACTCGCCCATAGAAACGGAAACAGCGGTCAACCCCACCAGGGGCAAGTGCGTGCAGGTCCTCTACGACTACCTCCGGCTCGTCCACGACCCGGCCAACACCCACTCCCGGCGCGCCCATGCGGAGATGAGCGCCCGCCTCGCCGCCAACGGCAATCCCCAGTAGCCGCCGGCCCCACCACCCCGCGGTGAACCGCTACCGGTCGGGCGCGGCGGTCTCGATCGCGGCGAGCAGACGGGCGTGGACGGCGCCGGCGGCGTCGCGGGTGGCCGGGTCGGGGTCGTCCAGTTGCCCGGCGATCAGCTCGGCGGCCGCGGCCAGCACCGGGACCGGCACGGCGGCGGTGCGCAGGTGGAGCAGCTGGGAGGCGGCGCGCTCACCGGCGGTGGTGGCGCGCGTGGTGGGGATGAGGTGCTGGAGGCCGCGCGGGGGCTGACTGGTCATCCGGCCATTGTCCCGGCTCCGGTGCGGACGTCGCCCTGCCGCGCCCGACGGCCGTCGAGGCGGGCGACAACCTCGCCGGCGCGGGCGGAACGGCCCGGAACGGGCTGTCAGTGCCCCCTCCTACTGTTGGGAACAACGCCGGAGGGGACGCCGAAAAGGCGCCGAAAGAGCGTTGGAAAAGGGGTAGAGCCATGTCTGCGAACCGTATCAAGCACAAGGTCAACCACGTCTCGCTCGTGGTCGACAAGTCCGGCTCGATGCGCCAGCACCAGGAGCAACTCGTCCGCGTGGTCGACGAGTTCGTGAAGGGCCTGCAGGAGGAGTCCGACCGGCTCGGCCACGAGACCCGCATCAGCCTCTACGCCTTCGACCACGAGGTGCAGAACCTGGTCTGGGACATGGACGTCAAGCACCTGCCGTCCCTGCGCGGCCTCTACAAGGTCGACAACGGTGCGACGGCGCTGATCGAGGCGGCCGTGAAGTCCGTCGACGACCTGAAGAACATCTGGGAAGGGTACGGGGAGCACTCCTTCCTCCAGGTCGTCGTCACCGACGGCGAGGAGAACGCCTCCGGCTGCTCGCAGAGCGGCCAGATGCACACCCGCATGGGCTCCGGCCAGGGCAAGGCCGTCCTGCGCTCGTGGATCGACCGCATCCACGGCGCCATGGACAACCTCCCCGACCACTGGACCTCGGCGATCCTCGTCCCGAACTCCCTGGCCAAGCGCACCGCCCAGGAGTACGGCTTCCCCGCGGGCAACATCGCGATCTGGGACGCGGACTCCAGCCAGGGCGTCGAGGAGGCCATCGGCACCGTCAAGAACGCCGCCACCAGCTTCCTGCGCGGCCGCGAACAGGGCGTGCGCGGCACCAAGAACCTGTTCGCCATGGGCCAGGACCTGAACACCGCCGAGGTCAAGGCCAACCTCGACGCCCTGGACACCGGCAAGTACATCCTGATCCCGGTCGACCAGCCGACCCCGATCCGCGACTTCGTCACCAGCGCCGGCCACACCTACAAGACCGGCTGCGCCTTCTACGAGCTGTCCAAGCGCGAGAAGATCCAGGGCAGCAAGCAGATCGCCGTGGCGGAGAAGGACCCGGCCACCGGCCGGACGACCGGCAGGGTGTTCTCCGGCCCGGCCGCCCGCCAGCTCCTCGGCCTGCCGGCATCGGAGGCCACGGTGAAGCCGGGTGAGAACCCCTCGTACACCGTGTTCGTCCAATCGACCTCCGTCAACCGCAAGTTGGTGCCGGGCACCAAGCTGCTCGTCCTCCTGTAGTCGCACACCACGACCCGGCAGCCGGACTCGGCGGCGCGCCGCCGACTCCCTCCGCACACGCCGAAAGACCGCCCCGCACCGTCCACCGGACCCCCATCGGGGGCGAGCCCCCACGGGGACCGAGGACGCCGAGCGCTGCTCCGCATATCGCCCGCACCTGAGCCCGGGCCTCCGGGGGCCGTACCGCTCCCGCCCCACACTGCTCCCACCCCACCAGCCGGTGCGACCGGGGACGACGGCCCAGCGGGTCCCGCCGTACACGCGCGGTCCGGCGGTCGAGGGCGAGGACACGGCGCCGCTGTCGATCCAGGTCGGGCGCGGACGGAACCGGGTGGTCCGGATTCCTCGTCCACTACGGTGATCGTTTGCTTGGGCCGGCCGACCGGGGGAAACGTGCCGACATCTGTCCGTCCGCCTGCTCCCGGCCAGGCCGCTCACGTGGATCCGCTCGACCGGACGGCGTCAACCGCTATCGCCTGTCCTGCCGCCGCGCACACGAAACCGAACGGCGAAAGGCCGACAGACATGACCACACACACCGGCGGCGTCACCGATCGGCCCTCGGCGGACCCCGTCGACCGCGCGGTGTCGCGGCGGCGCCTGCTGCGGCTCGGCGCCGGCGTCGTGGGCGGCGGTGCCCTGCTCGGGGCCGCGGCCGGGGGCGGGATGCTCGCCGGATGGCTGCCCGGTGGGGTGACGCTGAAGAAGGCACTGGGGATGACCGGGACGGACGGCGCGGTGCCGGACGCGGCACCGGGACCGGTGCACGTCGAGCGGGTCCACTCGGCGGCGCGGAACCGGGAGGTCGCGATGGTGACCATGCTCCCGCCCGGCGCCGCGGCGAGCACGAACCTGCCGGTCTGCGTTCTGCTGCACGGGCGCGGCAACGACGCGCAGGGCATGGTGGCGCTCGGGGTGCCGCAGTTCCTGGCGGCCGCGGTCAAGGGCGGCGTGCCGCCGTTCGCCGTCGTCGCGGTGGACGGCGGGGACGCCACCTACTGGCACCAGCAGGCCCCCGGCGGCGACGACCCGCAGGCGATGCTCCGCGAGGAACTCCCCGGCTGGCTGCACGCCCGCCAACTGCCCACGCCACGCGCCGCGATGGGGATCTCCATGGGCGGCTCGGGCGCCCTGCAGTACGCCGTCGGGCGCACGCAGAGCGGCCGCAACCTGGACGCCGTGGCGCTGCTCAGCCCGGCCGTCTTCCGCACCTGGGCGGACGCCCGCACCACCGGCGGGTACGCCGACGAGGCCGACTGGCAGGCCCACGAGCCGACCCTGCGTCTGGACCGGATGCAGGTCGGCGCCCTCGGCGTGTGGTGCGGCCAGGAGGACCCGTTCTGCCCCGCCGCCCGCCAGGTCGCGCGGCAGGCGCGAGCACGGGAGCAGCACTTCCCCGACGGAGAGCACACGGACGGCTTCTGGCGGCGGGTGATGCCCGACGCGATGTCGCTGCTGGGGCACGCACTCGCCACCGCCTGAGCAGGTACCGCCGCCTCCGTCCGTGGTGCGGGCGGCCCCGTTCGCAGGCGACGTCCCCCGCGCCGGTCCCGCCGCCGCCGCCTGTGGCGGCAGGTGACACCGTGACGGTTGGTGTGCGACGCTGCACCTCGCGCGCCGTCGCGCGCGTTGGAACCGGGGGGTTTCGCATGGACGGTGGATCGCCGTCGCGTACGCGCGGGTGGCGCGGTCGGCCGGCGGGGGTGCTGCTGGTCGTCGTCGGGCTGCTGGCGGCTGCCGCGGCGCTGCGGCCCGAGGGCGGGCTCCTGGGCACGGCCGCGACCGGGCCGGTGTCCGGCCTGGGGTTCGTGGTGTTGCTCGGGCTCGGCTGGGCCGTGCTGGTCGGCAGGTTCGCGGGGCGCTTCCGCGAAGAGGTCCGCCACCTCGACGGGCCGACACCCCGGGCCGAGCGCCTGCGGGAGACGGCCATGCTCCTGCTGCCGCTGGCAGCCGCCGCGGTGCCGGTCCTGCTGCTGGTCCTGTACGTCCGGGCCGAATCCGGGCTCGCCGTGCCCCGCCGGCGGCCGGTGATGCCCACCTTCACCCCCGAGGCCGTCCCGTCGTCCCCGCAGGCACCGGTCCCGCCGGCCGCCGGCGAGGGGCTCGAGGTGCTGGTCACGGCACTGTTCGCCCTGGCGGTGGTGGCCGCGGTCGTCCTCGGCGCCGTCCTCGTGTTCCGGCTGCGCCGGCTGCGGGTCCGCCGCCGGGAGGCGCCAGCGGTGCCGCCCGCCGCGCCCGCGAGCCCCGAGGCCGCTCTCGCCGAGGCCGTCGCCTCCGGCCGCAGGGCCCTGGAGGGGGCGGACGCCCGGGCGGCGGTGATCGCCTGCTACGCGGCGATGGAGGGCTCGCTGGCCGCCTCCGGCCTGCCCCGACACGCCTGGGAGAGCCCGACGGAGCTGCTGCGGCGCGCGCTGTCCGACGAGCGGGTCGACGCCACCGGGGTGCGGGAGCTCACCGCGCTCTTTCGCGAGGCCCGGTACTCGACCCACCGGATGGACGACGACCAGGTGCGCCGGGCCCGTACGGCCCTGGACGCCATCGCCGCCCGGCTCGCGGACGCCGCACCCCCGCCGGCGGCCACCGGGACGCACACCGCGGGGACACACACCACCGGGACGCCCACCGCGGGGGAGCACCGATGAGCAGCGCGACGCCCCGCCGCGACGGGCCCGCGGACGAGGCGGACCGCGAACTCGCCCGCCCCGGCTCGGTGCGCCACAGCCTGATCGAGCTGGCCGCGCCCGCCGTCCTCGCCGAGATCCTGTTCGCCCTGGTCGGCGGCTGGCCGGGGGCGGGGGCCGGCGCGGTCCTGCTGACCGTCACCGCCCTGCTCGTCGCCCGCCGCGTGGCCGGCGCGGGAGCCGAGACCCTCTCCCTGCGCCGCCGGCCGCGGCGGATGGAGGTCTACGAGCCCGGCCTCGGCGACTGGCGCTGGACGGTCCGCCAGGGCCTCGACCCCCAGGGCGACACCGCGCCGCTGCGCGCCAGGCTCCGACGGCTGTACGCGGTACGGCTCGCGGAGGTCCACGGCCTGGACCTGTCGGCCGACCGCGACCGGGCCGCCGAACTCCTCGGGCCCCGGCTGTGGCCGTGGATCGACCCCGCGGCGCCCGTCCCGGCCGAGGCCTTCCCGGCGGAGGTCCTGCGCGAGCTCGTCGACCGGCTCGACGCCCTGTGACCCACCGCGTCCCAGGGACGAACGCCCCCCGGACCCGGACCCGCCTCCCCACACCACCCTTCACCGCCCCCGTCACCGACCGAATCGTTTCCGCAGGAGAGTCATGCCCGACCTTTCCACCACCCTCCACGGCCCCGCCCACCCCGCCGGCCCGGGTACGGTGCCGGGGCAGGCACCGCAGGACGTACCGGCGCTGACCCCGCAGCAGGCCGGTGAGCGGGCCCGCGCGGTGATCGGGGAGATCGAACGGGCCGTGGTCGGCAAGCCCGAGGCACTGCGCCTGGTCATGCTCGGCGCCCTCGCCGGCGGACACGTCCTGATCGAGGACCTGCCCGGGCTCGGGAAGACCCTGCTGGCCCGCTCGTTCGCGACCACCCTCGGCCTGGACTTCCGCCGGATCCAGTTCACCCCCGACCTGCTGCCCTCCGACGTCACCGGTGCGCCCTTCTACGAGCGCAACACCGGCGAGATGGTGTTCCGGCCCGGCCCGCTGTTCACCCAGCTGCTGCTCGCCGACGAGATCAACCGGACCCCGCCCAAGACCCAGGCCGCCCTGCTGGAGGCGATGGCCGAGGGCCAGGTCTCCGTCGACGGCGCCACGCGCCGCCTGCCGGACCCCTTCCTGGTCATCGCCACCGCCAACCCGATCGAGTACGAGGGCACCTACGCCCTGCCCGAGGCCCAGCTCGACCGCTTCCTGCTGCGCGTGCGCATGGGCTACCTCCCCACCGCCACGGAGGCGGCGATGCTGCGCGCCAGGATCGACCGGGCCGCCCCCGAGCCGGTCCTGGAGACCGTGGTCGGCCCGGCGGAACTGCTCGCCATGCGGGCCGCGGTGGAACGGGTCGAGGTCGACGACGACCTGGTCGACTACGTCATCGCCCTCGTCGACGCCACCCGCAACGACCAGCAGATCCAGGTGGGCGCCTCGCCCCGCGGGGGCCTGGCGCTGATCCAACTGGCCCGCGCCCACGCCATGGTGGAGGGGCGCGACTACCTGACCCCCGAGGACGTCAAGGCGCTGGCCGGCCCGGCCCTGGCCCACCGCATCACGCTCAGGCCGGAACTGTGGGTGCGCCAGATCGAGGCGGACGACGTGATGGCGCGCCTGATCGCCTCCGTCCCCGCGCCGCAGACGCTGCCCCGCGCGGTGACACCGTGAATCCCGCCCCCGCCCCGGCCCCCGCCCAGGACGCGGCCCCGGCCGAGCCGGCCACCACACCGACCCCGACCCCGGCCACCGCCCAGGACGCGGCCCCGGCCGAGCCGGCCACCACACCGACCCCGACCCCGGCCACCGCCCCCGCCCCGGCCGCCGACGGCACGGACCGCCGCGCCCACCGCGCCCTGGCCCTGGCCGTCGCCCGCAGCGCCCGGGCCAGCGCCGCCGGTCTGCCCGACAGCCCGCCGTCACCGCACTGGCGGCCCGGTGAGCAGACCCTGCGCCTGCTCACGGTGGCCACCGTCGCGGCCGTCGCCGCCCTGGTCACCGGCCACGCCTGGCTGCTCGCCCCGGCCGCATTCGCGGCCGTCCTGCTCGCGCTGGCGGCCCCCGGAGGCAGCCGCCCCACCCGGCTGTCCGCCGAGAGCACCGCCCGGCCGCGGCGCTGCTTCGAGGGCGAGCCCGTCGCCGTGCACGTCACCGTGGACCACGACGGCCGGATCGGCCCGCCCGAGCCCGTCGTGACGCTCGGCCCCGGCCTCGCCCTGGACGCCCTGACCGTCACCCCGAACGGCGTCGACCTCGTCCTGCGCGCCGACAGCTGGGGCCGCCGGCACCTGGGCGTCGTCGACCTCGACGTGCCCGACGCCCGCGGCCTGACCCGCCGTACCGTGCGCACCGACCTCGGCACCGTCGACGTCTTCCCCGTCCCCGACGCGGCCCGCCTCACCCCGATCCCGGTCCGCCTGCCCGAACGGATCGGCGAGCACACCACCGCGCACGAGGGCACCGGCATCGAGGTCGTCGGCGTGCGCCCGCACGTGCCCGGCGAACGGCAACGGCGGATCCACTGGCCGTCCACGACCCGCCGCGACGCCGTCCAGATCAACCAGTTCGCCGCCGAACGCGCCGCCGACGCCGTCGTCCTGCTCGACACGCTCGCCGACTACATCGACACCGCCACCGGGCGGCACAGCCTGGACGAAACCCTGCGCGCCGCCACCGGCCTGACCCGCGCCTACCTGCGCCGGCACGACCGGATCGGCCTCGTCGCGGTCGGCGGACGCCTGCGCCAGCTCACCGCCGCCACCGGGGACCGGCAGCTCTACCGCATCGTGGAAAGCGTGCTGGAGGTCCGTCAGGACCGCCCCCGACGCGGCCCCCTCCCACCCCTGCCACTCGCGGCCCTGCCCGGCCACGCCCTCGTCTACGCCTTCACGCCGCTCTCGGACCAGCGCATCCTCGACGTCCTCGGCCAGGTCCGCGAACGCGGCAACCCGCTCGTCGTGGTGGAGATCCCGGTCGGGGAACCGGCGGCCCGCCCCGACGACGAGACCGACGCCCTCGCGCTGCGCCTGTGGCACGCGGAACGCGAGGCGATGCGCGCCACCCTGCGCGGGCGCGGCATCCCGGTGGTCCGCCACACGCCCGGCGAGACGCTGGACCTGGCCCTCGGGCCCCTGCTGCGCCGCCGGATCACGGGAGCGGCCCGATGACCGGCCCGTCGAGCACCAGGACTGCCCGGACGACTGCCCAGACGACCGGCCAGACGGCCGACCCGACGCGCGCCACGGAGCCGGGGCCGCCGGCCCGTACGGTCGCCGAACCGGCCCGCCGCCCCCGTACCGCCCACCGCGCCGAGCGGGCCGTACGCCTCGAACGCGCCGCCCTGCGCGGCACCGGCACCGCCCTCGCCCTCGCGGCGGCGGGCACCGGAACCGGCACGCTCACCGACCGCCTGGGGCCCGTCGTCCTCCTGCCGGTCGCCGTCGGCGCCCTGTGGGCCGCCGTCCCCGCGCCGGACGGCACGGCCCGGGCCAGCTGGCCCGCGCGCCTGTCCGCGACCCGCACCACGCTCCTCGCCGCCGGATCCGTCCTGCTCGCGGCCCTCGGCGAGCCGTCCTGGTGGCGGGCGCTCGCGGTGACCGTCCTGCTCGCCGGCCACCTGCTGCTGCTCGACGCGCTGGGCCCCCGCCGCCCGAGCATCCGCCCCGCCTCCGCGGCCGCCGCGCTGGCCGCCTCGCTGCTGGTCCTGCCGCCGGCCTTCGCCCCCACCGCGGCGGGGGAGTGGTCCCGGCCCCTCGCCGTGCTGGGCCTGGCCACGGCCGCCGTCGGTGTCGGCCTGGCCCTGCGCCCGGAGCCGACGCCGCCCCCCGACGGCCCGTGAACGCGGCGGTGGGGGCGGCCCCTGGTTCGGGCCGTCCCCACCGCCGGTCGCCCGGTGCCTACCTGCCGTCCCGGCGCAGTTCCTCGAACAGCGCGGACTGGCCCTCCAGGAGGCTCTCCAGGAACCGGCCGTGCCGGGTGAGCGTGCTGCTCTGGGTTTCCAGGGTCCGGGTCTGGGCCCGCAGCAGCATGGTCTGCTCCGCCTGGCCGGAGACCATGACGCCGAGGACATCGGCGAGGCCGGTCATCGACTGGCGCTGCCCGGCCCGGTCCGCGCGGACCGCGTCCGGCACCGGGGTGCGCTCGGGCGCGGGGGAGCGGACCTCCGCGTCGTCACGATCGGCCGCAACCGCCGCCGCCGGCGCGCGCGTCGCCGCGGACTCCTCGCGCAGGCGGTCGACCTCCGCCTCCAGCGCCGCCAGCCGCGCCCGCAGGTCGTCCAACTCGCCCATGTTCTCCACCGTCCAGTACCCTCCCCGGCCGTTCACGGCCATTGACGTGCGGCTTCAGCCTAGTCAGCCCGGCGCCGCCTCCCCCCGTCGGTCCCCGCGGGGAAGCGGCGGCCGAGTCGTCCTCGCACGCCGTCGCTGACGTTGCGTCAGGATCCCGCCCCCGCCGGTGAGTCGGGCAGCAGGGGCGGGCCGGGCCGGGACGTCCCGCCGGCGGGGTCGCCGCCGCGGAGCCCGTATCCGGCTCGCGGAGGACACCGAATCCGACACGTCTTGAACACATCTGCCCCGCAAGTGGCCGGGCGTCACTCCCGGCGCCCAGGTGGTCGACCGGGCCCGACAGGCATCCCGCCCCACACCGGCAACTGTTACTGACAGTTCCGACCTGCGTCTCTCCGTGTTCATGACGCCTTCGACGAATGTGTTCAGGAAGATAACGAAAAGGCGCGGCATGGTCTCGTATTGGATTTACTTCTTGACTACATCTGGCGGGTAAGGGTTGACTCCCTCCCACCCCGCCGCACCGTCGCGGCGACGTCAGGGAGGCACCCCCACATGAACGCAACGATGCGTCGCGCCGTCATCGCCACCGCAGCCGTCTCGATGGCCCTGTCCATGGCCGCGTGCGGCAAGGCCGGCGGCGACAAGAAGGACTCCGCCGCCTCCGGCGGCGACAACAAGTCCATCGGTCTGCTGCTGCCCGAGAACGCGTCCTCCACGCGCTACGAGTCGTTCGACCGCCCGTTCATCGAGGCCAAGGTCAAGGCCCTGTGCGCGGACTGCAAGGTGCTCTACAACAACGCCGAGGGCAGCGCGGCCAAGCAGAAGCAGCAGTTCGACACCCTGATCGCCCAGGGCGTGAAGGTGATCGTCCTGGACGCCTTCGACGCCACCTCCACCCAGGCCTGGGTCAAGGAGGCCGCCGACAAGGGCGTGAAGGTCGTCGCCTACGACCGCCTGGCCACCGGCCCGGTCGCCGCCTACGTCTCCTTCGACAACGAGAAGGTCGGCGAGCTCCAGGGCCAGGCCCTGGTGGACGCCCTCGGGGGCAAGGCCGCCGACGCCAACATCGTCATGATCAACGGCGACGACGCGGACCCGAACGCCGGCCAGTTCAAGGCCGGCGCCCACAAGGTCCTCGACGGCAAGGTCAAGAAGGTCGTCTACGAGCAGTCCGGTGAGTGGAAGCCCACCGTCGCCGGCCAGAAGATCGGCGCCGCGATCACCCAGTTCGGCAAGGACGGCTTCCAGGCCGTCTACTCCGCCAACGACGGCATGGCCGGCGCCATCATCACCCAGCTCCAGGGCGCGGGCATCAAGGTCCCCGTCGGCGGCCAGGACGCCGGCCTCGACGCCGTCCAGCGCATCGTCAACGGCGACCAGGCCTACACCATCTACAAGGCCTACAAGCCGCTCGCCGACAACGCCGCCGAACTGGCCGTCGACCTCCTGCAGGGCAAGGACGTCAAGTCCGTCGCCACCGCCAGCATCGACAGCGCCACCGACAAGGGCATCCCGGCCAAGCTGCTCGACCCCAAGGTCGTCACCAAGGCCAACATCAACGACACCGTCATCGCGGACGGCCTCTACAAGGCCTCCGACATCTGCACCGCGGACTACGCCGCCGCCTGCGCCGCCGCCGGCCTCAAGTAGCCGACCGGGCGGAGCTCCCCACCTCCCCGGGGAGCACCGCCCACACCGCACGGCGGGCCCCGCCCCGCCCCGGCACCCCTTATCGACGCTCACCCGCCCGCCCCGCACGGCGCGCGGGCCAGCCCGGCCGCCCACCCACCATCACGGCGCGCACGGGAAGAAGGAGATGGTTCACGTGACAGGCGCACCCGTACTGGCGTTGCGCGGGGTCTCCAAGCGCTTCGGCGCCGTCCAGGCACTGACCGACGTGCACCTGGAGGTACACGCAGGCGAGGTGGTGGCCCTGGTGGGCGACAACGGCGCCGGAAAGTCCACGCTGGTGAAGACCATCGCCGGCGTCCACCCCATCGACGAGGGGACGATCGAGTGGGAGGGCCGGGCGGTCTCCATCGGCCGCCCGCACGACGCCCAGGCCCTCGGTGTCGCCACCGTCTACCAGGACCTCGCCCTGTGCGACAACCTCGACGTGGTCGGCAACCTCTTCCTCGGCCGTGAGCTCAAGCGCTTCGGCACGCTCGACGAGGTCGCCATGGAGAAGCGCGCCCGCGAACTGCTCGACACCCTCTCCATCCGCATCCCGAGCGTGCGCATCCCCATCGCCGCCCTCTCCGGCGGCCAGCGCCAGGTGGTCGCCATCGCCCGCGCCCTCGTCGGCGACCCCAAGATCGTCATCCTGGACGAGCCCACCGCGGCCCTCGGCGTCGAGCAGACCGCCCAGGTCCTCGACCTCGTCGAGCGCCTGCGCGACCGCGGCCTCGGCGTCATCCTGATCAGCCACAACATGGCCGACGTCAAGGCCGTCGCCGACACCGTCGCCGTCCTGCGCCTGGGCCGCAACAACGGCGTCTTCGAGGTGGCCACCACCTCGCACGAGGAGATCATCTCCGCCATCACCGGCGCCACCGAGAACGCCGTCACCCGGCGCCAGGCCCGACTCGCGGAGGAAGCGAAGTGACCACCGAACAGCCCACCCCGACCACCCCCGCGGTCGACCCCCGCCTGCTCGTCCGCGAGGCCGGCCTCGCCGGCTACCTCGCCGAGTTCAAGCGGAAGATGAAGAACGGCGACCTCGGCTCCGTACCCGTCGTCCTCGGCCTGATCCTCATCGGCGCCATCTTCCAGAGCGTCACCGGCGACTTCCTCAACGCCGACAACCTCACCAACATCACCAAGTGGATCGCCGGACCCGGCCTGATCGCCGTCGGCATCGTCTTCGTGCTCCTCCTCGGTGAGATCGACCTCTCCCTCGGCTCCGTCTCCGGCGTCTCCGCCGCGATCGCCGCCGTCCTGTCCGTGCGCTCCGGCTACAACGAGTGGATCGCCTGCCTCATCGCCGTCGCCGCCGCCGTCGCCATCGGCGCCCTGCACGGCTTCTTCTTCGCCAAGATCGGCGTCCCGGCCTTCGTCGTCACCCTCGCCGGCCTGCTCGCCTGGAGCGGCCTGCAGCAGTACGTCCTCGGCGACAAGGGCACCGTCAACGTCGTCAACGACGGCGTCCTGGCCAACCTGGACACCTACTTCCTCGGCGACGGCGACATCGCCTACACCTGGGGCCTCGCCGTCCTCGGCATCGCGCTCTTCGCCGCCGGGCAGATCCTCGACACCCGCCGCCGCACCGCCGCCGGCCTCACCGCGCGCCCGGTCGGCGAGATCGCGCTGCGCACCGGCGTCCTCGCCGTCGTCGCACTGACCGCCGCGTACATGCTCAACCAGGACCGCGGCCTGCCGCTGCCCCTGCTGGTCTTCCTGGCCGTCGTCGTCATCACCGACTTCGTCCTGCGCCGCACGAGCTACGGCCGGCAGATCTTCGCCGTCGGCGGTGGCGTGGAGGCCGCCCGCCGCGCGGGCATCAACGTCGCCTGGGTCCGGATCTCGGTCTTCATGATCTCCGCCGGCATGGCGGCCCTCGGAGGCCTGTTCATCGCCTCGCAGCAGGGCTCCGCCGACAAGCTCCTCGGCGGCGGCAACGTCCTGATGAACTCCATCGCCGCGGCCGTCATCGGCGGCACCAGCCTGTTCGGCGGGCGCGGCAAGACCTGGTCCGCCCTGCTGGGCATCCTGGTCATCCAGTCGATCATCACCGGCCTCGACCTGGTCCACGTCAACCAGGCCGTCCAGTACATGATCACCGGTGCCGTCCTGCTCGCCGCCGTCGTCCTGGACTCCGTCTCCCGCCGCACCCGCAAGAGCGCCGCGCGCTGACCCGCCGTCACGCACGGCACGGGGCCGGCCCGGTATCCACCCCCTCGGATACCGGGCCGGCCCCTTCGTTCTCCAGGGGCCGTCCGTGGAGGGCGTCCGCCGCGGGCGGGCACCCTTGACCCGCTGCGCCCGGCGGGTCGGAGCGGGCGTCAGGAGGGGCGCAGGCCCTCCAGGACGGTCTCGACGAGCAGGGGGCTGCGCAGGGTCTCCTCGGGGCCGGAGCCGAGCAGGATCCGGTAGTAGACCGGGGCGTAGAGGATGTCGACCATCGTGCGGGTGGGCAGGTCGGCCCGGAGCTGGCCGGCGGCCACGGCGGTGTCGAGGCGGCGGACGCACCGCCGGATCCGGGGTTCGAGGAAGGTGGCGCGCAGGGCGGCGGCGAGGTCGGGGTCGCTCTGGGCCTCGGCGATGATGCCGCGGTAGAGCGTGCCGATGTCGCCGGTGAGCATGGCGGCCACGGCGGCGAGCTGGGCGGTGAGGTCGGCGGCGATGTCCCCGGTGTCGGGGAAGTCCATGGAGTCGCCGATCCGGTCGTTGACGGCGTCCAGGGCGATCGCGCCCTTGGACGGCCACCAGCGGTAGATGGTCGGCTTGCCGACGCCCGCGGTCGCGGCGATGGCCTCGATGGTGGTCTTGCCGTACCCCTTGGCCCCGGCCACCTCGAAGACGGCGTCCAGGACGGCGCGGCGGGCGCGTTCGCTTCGGCGTTCGGGGTTCGGCTGGGGGGTCATGGCCCGAGTCTAGCCCAGACGTGACGTTACGTTTCGTTTTGACAGTCGGCACCGTGCCGCCCTAGCCTCATCGACGTTACGAAACGTTTCGTAACGTCGTCGACTGCTGCTCACGAACCCAAGGAAGGCCGCCATGACCACCGCCGTCGCCTCCCCGTCCCCGTCCCCGTCCGCCGACCGCTTCGAGCGCGGGCTGGCCCTCCTGCACGAGATCGCCGGCCCCGAGGGCTCGGACATCCTGAACGGCCTCGGCGACATCGCCCCGGACCTCGCCCGGCTGACCGTCGAGTTCGGCTACGGCGATGTGTACGCCCGTCCCGGCCTCACCCTCGCCCAGCGGCAGCTGATCAACGTCGCCGCCCTGACCGCACTGGGCACCGCGGCCCCGCAGCTGCGCTTCCACATCGACGGCGCCCTCAACATCGGCGTCGAGCCCGCCGAGATCGTCGAGACGGTCCTCCACGTGGCGGTCTACACCGGCATCCCGGCGGCGCTCAACGGCATGGCCGTGGCCAAGGCCGCCTTCGAGGCCCGGCCGGAGCTCGACTTCACCCCCGCGCGAAGCGACACCGACGGCGCGCAGACGCTGCGGGAGCGGCACGAGCGCGGGCTCGCCGCGCTCAAGCGGGTCGACGGGGAGGCCGGGGAGCGCGTCGTCGCCTCGCTGGCGGACATCGCCCCGGTCCTGGCCGACTACATCGTCGACTTCGCCTTCGCCGACGTCTACTCGCGTCCTGCCCTCGACCTGAAGACCCGTGAACTGGCCACCGTGGCCGCCTGCACCGCGCTCGGCACCGCCGCCCCGCAACTGCGGGTCCACCTGCACGGGCTGCTCAACGTCGGCGGCACCCGGGAGGAGGCGAT
Organism: Kitasatospora sp. NPDC101155; assembly: GCF_044768305.1. NCBI lineage: Bacteria > Bacillati > Actinomycetota > Actinomycetes > Kitasatosporales > Streptomycetaceae > Kitasatospora > Kitasatospora sp. NPDC101155. The sequence continues at coordinate 112,144 of NZ_JBIWPN010000021.1, forward strand.
CGAGGCGATCGTCCAGATGGCGGTCTACGCGGGCTTCCCGGCCGCCCTCAACGGGATCGCCGCCGCCCGCGAGGTGTTCGCCGAGCGCGACGCGGCGGGCCGGGCGGGGGAGTAGACGCCCTCGCCCGCGGGCGAGCCGGCCGCGGATACGTGAACTGGGTGAACGGACGCGACGCGTCGCCGTGATGGCACGTCAGGCCCGCGCCGGACGGCTAGGACGGGGGGATGCGCCTTCCCTCTCCGACCGCGCTCCTGGCGGTCTCACTCGTCATGCTCCCCGGTGCCGTCCACAGGCAGGCCCCCGGCACGTGGCAGCCGGCCGCCGTACAGTCGACGGCACCGTCGGCCGCCCCTCCCGCGCCCCTCGCCGCGCCGCCCGACGGCTCCACCGAACCGCTGCCGGAGTACCGGTTCACCGGGGCCGGGTTCGACGCCTGCTCGGCCCCGCCGGAGGAGGCCATGGACGTCTGGCGCACCGCCTCGCCCTACGGCGCGGTGAACATCTACAGCAGCGGCGGCCAGCGCGGCTGCGAGCAGCCCAGGCTGACGCCCCAGTGGGTCGCCGCGGTCCGGGCGATGGGGTGGAAGGTGGTGCCCACCCACGTCGGACTCCAGGCACCCTGCGCCGAGCGCGACGACAAGCCGCTGCGGATCGACCCGGACCTGGCCGAGGAACAGGGCGCACAGGAGGCGGGCGAGGCGGCCGCGGCGCTGCAGGGGCTGGGGCTCGGGCCGGGCAGCCCGGTGTACCTCGACATGGAGGCCTACCCGGCGGGCGACGAGGTGTGCAGCCGCGCGGTGGTCGACTTCACCGCCGGCTGGACCCAGGCGCTGCACGCGGCCGGGTACCGGTCAGGCTTCTACTCCAGCATGGACTCCGGCATCGCGGACATCGTCGCCGCCGCCCAGGCCGGCCGCGACCCGATGCCCGACGCCCTCTGGTACGCCCGCTGGGACGGGCAGCCCACGACCAGCGGACAGGACGGGCTGCCCGACGACCTGTGGATCGGCCACCGCATCCACCAGTACCGGGGCAGTGCCGACGAGACGTACGGGGGGGTGACGCTCAGCGTCGACCCCGACGAGCTGGACGGCCTGGTGGCCGGCGGGGAGTCAACTTGACCTGGCCCTAAGGGCTGGGCTTGTGGGTAGGGCGCGGCTGGCTGTCGCGTGGCCTCCCACGTCTGAGAGCTGGCGTCAGGCCGGCTCTGGGACGCATGACTGACGCCCCGCTGTCCACGCGGCAGCGCCGCGAGCGGCGATGTTGCGGGAGCCGTTGAGGTCCGCGTGCATCATGACGCCGCAGGCGCGGCACGCGAACTCTGCTTGGTTTGGCCGGTTCTTCCGGTCGATGTGGCCGCACTCGGAGCATTGCTGGCTGGTGTACGCCGGGTCGACGTACACCAGCGGCACTCCGGCTCGCTTGGCCTTGTACGCGATGTACTGGCCGAGTTGGTGGAAGCCCCATGAGTGCAGAGGGGTCCGCTGGTCCTTGCGGAGCCGTACCCGGTCGCGGATGCCGCTCAGGTCTTCCAGAGCGACACCGTGGCCGGTGCGTTCAGCGGTGGTGACGATGGACTTGGAGATGCGGTGGTTGACGTCCGCCGCGTACCGGGCTTCCTTTCGGGCGCGTTTCTTGAGCAGCCGCTTCGCGGATTTGGTGCCCTTGGCCTGCAATTTCTTGCGAAGGTCGAGCTGTCGCTTGCGGTGCCGGTTCAGGCCGCGCCCGGCATGGCGGGCACCGTCCGAAGTGGTGGCGATGTTGACGATCCCTAGATCCACGCCGAGGAACCCGACAGGGTTCTCGTTGAGCGGCTTCTCGGGCACGTTGCAGACAGCGATCAGGTAGAACGCGCCATCACGCCGGATCAGATCCGACTCGCCCTTCCGGTAGGAGCGCAGGGTCTTGAGCGCATCCGGCGAACACGCGAACCGCACGCCCTTCAACCGCCCGGACGTGGTCCAGATGGACACGGTCTGTTGGTCGTACTGCCAGCTCAGGCAACGGTCGTCGTAAGGCTGGGCCGCCTCCGGGCGGAAGGTGATCGGCTTGGACTCCGCCTTGGCCCGGCGCTTCGACCCCGGTCGGCCAAGGTTCCCGGCCCGGATGTTCGCCTTCAACGTCGTGTAGGCGTCACGAACCTTCTTGATCACATGCTGCGCGGCCTGCGCCCCGAGCTCACGGGCCCTCAACTCGGCATAGGTGTGCTTGCGCAACTCGTACTCACGCGGAACGCCACGCTCGAACGCGACACCGGACACCCAGCACGCCGCTTCGTTGACCGCGCGCAGGGTGCACTCCAGAGCCGACGCCTGATCAGGCGTCGGCTCTGGAGTGCACCCGCGTCACGGTCTTCATACCGGCAACCTACAAGGAGGCACTGACAATGCCCGCCCGAACGGTGACGCAGAGACCTCCGCCGTTTCGCGGCTCCGGGCCAACGATGCGATTCCTTCCGACGAAGGGCCGGGGTTTCCTCGCAAGATCATGCTGAACCATGACGGGCCGTCCGGGACCGGCCGAGGGGGCCGCGCGCCGCAGCTCGTCCTCCCGGCCCTCTCGGCCCGCCGGTGCTGGCCACCGCACCCGGAAGGGCGTGGCCTGCACCGGCCTGTCGTGCCGCATCGGGCCGGAACCGGGCCGGCTACCGGTCCGCGGTCAGCTTGCCGGCCACGCCCCAGTTCTCCGACTGGTACTCCTGGACCCACACGAACACGCTCTCGGCGGGAACCTCCAGGGTCTCCACGAAGGCCTCGGTGACCCTCTTGACCAGCTCACGCTTCTGCTCGACGTTGCGCGGGCCCTGCTGAATGGTGACGATCGGCATCTTCGGCTCCTCACCGGGTCTCCCTACCGGGATCCCCTACCGGGTCTTCCTCCGCCGGTTTTTCCGGCTGGGAACAGTCCACCCGATCGGGCCGCCCGCACCCAGACCCGAATCGCTCTGACAGCGATCACGAATCCTGATCGTCCCAGGTCGGGGCCGTCTGGCGGCAGGCCTCCAGGAGCAACCCGGGGAGCGGGGCCAGGCGCCGTACGGCGATCGAGGTCGGCAGGGCCAGCGGGGTGCGGCAGGGGCGGAAGGCGACCCGATGGGTGTTCACCATCCGGGCGTTGGCCGCGTACACCACCGTCCACATCGGGATCCCGGCGCCGATCGCGGCCAGGGTGTCCTGCAGGGTGCTGTGGGTCGGGCCCGGGACCGGCTGAAAGCCGGCCTGCGCGCAGGCGCCCATCACCAGGTCCACCAGCGCCGGGTGGTTACGGCGTTCGGTCAGCCGCAGCGGCAGGGCGGCCAGTTCCGCGAGATCGACCTCGGCCTGGTCGGCGAGGGCGTGCCGGGCGGGCAGCGCGAGTACCAACTCGTCCTGCCAGACGGGCAGGAACCGAAGATCGGCGCTGCTCCCGGGGATGGCACCGCGCACGAACGCGGCGTCGAGGCGGCCGTCCGCCAGCCGCGCGAGCCGCTCCCGCACCGGGGCGGAATGAAGTTCGACGCGCACGCCGGGAGCCCGCCGCTGGTAGGTGTCCAGGATCAGGTCGAGCCGCTCGCCGAGCCCCGTGATGGTGCCGAGCCGCAGCACGGCGGGCGCGGCCAGATCGGCGGCGAGGGCGCGGGCGGCGTCCTCGGCGGCCAGCACGTCCCTGGCGGCGGGCAGGAAACGCTCGCCGGCCGGGGTCAGCCGGACGTACCGGGGCGAGCGGTCGAACAACTCGACCTTCAACTCCCGCTCCAGGCGCCGGACCTGCTGGCTCACGGCGGGCTGGCCGAGCAGCAGCCTCTCGGCGGCCCGGCCGAAATGCAGTTCCTCTGCGACGGCGACGAAGCAGCGCAGCTGCCGTAGCTCCATGCGGTCCCCCTGCTCGATCAGCCGACGGGGCCATCGTCGCAGGCCAGGCCCGCGGCTCCGGCGACGCCCCCGCCACCGGGGGCCGCCCATCGGCGCACCCCCGCAGACACCTCCAGGACCCACCCCCGCCCGGACTGCGCGCCGAACCGCCCGCCACCGACGTCCGGCACTTCCGACTGTTACATGACAGTGACGTTCCGCACACAACCGGTGGCGTCATGTGAGGCGTCCCATCGGATGACAGCGCCCGAACCACACCGACGGTGTCTTCGGGCCGAACGACCACCTCCCCCTGAAAGGGGTGCACCCGTGATCGTCTCCAAGCGGAATTCCCTGCGCCTGGCCGCCGTTGCCGCCCTCAGCGCGCTCCTCCTCGGTACGGCGGGCACCGCCATGGCGGCCGCCCCGGCCGCCCCGGCCGCCTCCGCCACGTCCGCCGCGTCCGCCGCGTCCGCCGCCATCACCGCCAAGCCGTCGGTCTCGTCCGTCCAGGCCTGGCAGCTGTTCCGTGTCACCGGCACCACCACCGGCCTCAAGGCCGGAAGCACGGTGACCCTGCAGCAGAAGCAGCACGGCACGTGGGTCACCCTGCCGGCCTCCGTGCACACGACCCACAACGGCTCCTACTCCCTCGGCGTGAAGCTCGGCATCAAGGGCCTGAACGAGCTGCGCATCATCAGCGCGAACACCGCCTCTCCCGTGTTCACCGTGACCGTGCGCTGACCCACGACCCACGGCCCACAACCCCGCACACCCGACGGCCCGCCGCGTGCAGTGTCCTCGCACCCGGCGGGCCGCCGCCGTCCGGGTCACGGTTGTCGGGTGGGGGACCGCCGGAGGTCGCGGTTCAGGCCCCGATGCTCGCCCGGCGCAGCAGGTAGGCGCCGGAGGCGGCGGCGAGGAGGGCCATGCAGGCGGCGAAGACCAGGCCGGCGTGGGCCAGGCCGAGCGGCCCGGCGAGCAGGCCGATGCCGATGACGGGGATCGAGATGCCGAAGTAGGCGACCACGAAGAGCGCGGAGAGGGCGCCGCCGCGGTGCTCGGCGGGGCTCGCGGCGGCGACCTCGCCCACCGCGCCGCGCAGGCCCATGCCCTGGCCGGTGCCGCCCACCAGCGCGGCCAGCACCAGGGGCGGCAGGGCGGTCCAGGCGAGCGAACCCGCCAGCAGCGCCAGCCCGCCGATCAGCACCAGGCAGCCCAGGGGGATCGCCCGCGCGGTGCCGAACCGGGGGACGAGGAGCTGGCCGAGGGTGGAGGCGAGGAAGACCGCGAAGACGACGAGGCCGACGACCGCGCGGTTGTGGACGTTCAGGCCCTCGGCGAGGAAGGCGGGGCTGACGGAGGTGAACAGGCCCAGCAGGGCGAACCCGGCGAAGGCGGCGATCCCGGCCGGGACGAACACCCGGCGCACCTGCGGCGGCAGATCGGGCCGGTCGGGCCGGGCGCTGCGCAGCGGGCGGGTGTCGGCGACGGTCTCCGGCAGCAGCAGCAGGAGGGCGAAGGACGCGGTGAGCAGCACCAGGTGCACGGCGAACGGCAGCACCAGGGGGTGGGGCGCGTACTGGGAGAGCAGGCCCGACAGCAACGGTCCGAAGCCGAGGCTGCCCATGTTGGCGGCGGTCGCGACGAAGCCCGCGCGGCCCCGCTGCCCTGGCGGGGCGAGCTCCATCACGTACGCGGTGGCGGTGCCGGTGAACAAGCCCGCCGACAGACCGGACAGCAGGCGGCCCAGGCACAGCAGCGGCACGCTGTCCGCGGCCAGGAAGACGACGGCGCTGGCGGCCGCGAAGATCAGCCCGCAGAGCAGGACGGGACGGCGCCCGACGATGTCGGAGACGTTGCCGGCCAGCAGCAGGACGCCGATGACGCCGAAGGCGTAGACGGCGAACACGACCGTCACCGTCAGCTCGGAGAAGCCGATCCGCTCCTGGTACAGCCCGTACAGCGGAGTCGGCAGGGTGGTTCCGGTCATGCAGACGGCGAAGGCGAAGGCGGCCAGGAGGTAGCCCGTCCGGGCGACAGCGGGCCGAACTGTCCGATGATCGGTCACCGACCCACGATAGGCACGCGACCCGGCCGCGCCCACGACTCGTGGGCGCGCGCTGGGCCGACCGGCCGCACCCCGCCGAGAGGTTAGACCGGGCTGCCGGCCGTGGCGTCCAGGGCTCGTCGCCAGCGCACCCTGCCGGTGGCGGGGTCGATTGTGAGGATGCGAACCGTATCGCGTGGTGCGGACACGCGGCGCGGCATCGCATCCGCAACCGGCGGCACAGGCCGGCCGCGGCCGTGACGGCGAAGGGGGGCGGTCGGGGTGAAGTGGCCGGCTGCCCATCCGGCGAGGGAGGTGCCCGCCGACTGTGCCAGGATCAGCGCATGGAAACAGTGGGCTTGCTGGACCTTCTGACGCGGTTCGGTGCCACCGGGGATTTCGCCGGGCTGCGGCCGCTCGGGCCGTTCCCCGTGCCCGCTCGGGGCAAGCCCGAGCAGTCAGGCCGGGTGGTCGAGCGTCTGCCGTGGCCGCGGTGGTTTCAGTACGGGTGCATGTCGGTCGAGGTGTGTCGCTGCGGGATCATCAACGGGGTCTCCGTCCGTACCTGGTACGACAGCGTGACCCTCCCCGTCGGCGAGCCCGGTGCGTACCGTTCCTTCCCGGGCCCGCCCGGCTTCCTGGAGCTCTCGGCGGCCCTGGCCGCTGCCGGTGTGCGCTGGGAGCGGCGCGTCGAGACCCATTCCCTCCCGCAGTTCACCATGGAGACCACCGTCGCCGATCTGCCCGATGTGACAGTGGACTTCTACTTCACCACCGACGAGGACCCGGACTTCCCGACACTGTTCAGCGCTCACGCGCGCGAGTCCAGCCATGTCTGCCCCGACGGCCCGCACCGCTGAGGTCGCCCCGGGACACCCCACCCGAGTCGGCCGGGCGTCATCTCGACCCGCCACTTCGGCCTGTGCCCGAACCCAAACCCGGGCAGCGGTTCACGCCGCTGTCCGAGCGCGTTCTGTGGGCCGTTCGCGGCAATGTGGCCCGCGCCCACCCGCGCCTGCCGCCCGGACGCCCACACCACGCTGAACAATTCGGCCTGGTCGGGACACAGGGACGTGTCCGAGCGGCATCGAGGGGAACAGCAGATGGACGGAGCCGGACACCCGAGTCGTAGGGCGCTGCTGGCCGGCGGGCTCGCGGGCGCCGCGGTCGCGCTCGCGGGGTGCACGACGACCAGGGCGGACTCGCCCGCGGCCAGCGCTTCGCCGCAGGCACGGCCCACCACGCCCGCCGCGGCGTTCACCAGGCTGATGGACGGCAACAAGCGCTGGGTGAGCGGAGACCTTCAACACCCCAACCGGGATCCGAACCGGCGTCAGCTCGTGGCCCAGGAACAGGAACCCTTCGGGTCGATCCTCTCGTGCATCGACTCGCGGGTGCCGCCCGAGCTCCTCTTCGACACCGGCCTGGGCGACCTGTACGTGATGCGCACGGGCGGGGAGGCGGTCGGCCCGGTGGTCACCGGTTCCGTCGAGTACGGGCCCATGACGAGTGGCACCCCGCTCATCGTGGTCCTCGGGCACCAGCGCTGCGGCGCCGTCAAGGCGGCGTACGAGTCCATCCGCGACGGCAAACCGCTGCCCGGCAACCTGCAGGCCATCGTCACGGCCCTGCAGCCGGCGTACGACCAGGCGGTCCGCGAGGGCGGCGCCGACCCGGTCGAGACCATGGCCCGCGCCCAGGTCACGCTGACCGCGGCCGACCTGCGCGCCAACCAGGACCTCGCCCCACTCGTGGCAAAGGGCGCCCTCGCCGTGGTCGGCGCCTACTACTCGCTCGACACGGGCCAGGTGGAGGTCCTGGCCGGCGCCCCCTGACCGGTCCGACGAGCCCGACGGGCGCACTCGCCCCACCTGGCGGGCCTTCGTCGCCGCTGTCCGCGGCGACCCGGAGCGGGAAGCCGCCCCCGCCACCCGTTCTCGTCCAGGACGACCGGCTCCCCTCCGCAGGGACGGGGCGCAGCCGAGCGGCCGAGCAGCAGCGCGGCCGGGCCGGCCCGCCGGCTCCCAGGGCGGGCGGGGAGTGCGAACTCCGGATACCACAAGGAATCCTGGCGTGCCGTCAGGTATCTTCGCACGTCGCCGGATTCGGCCGTCAGTTCGATGAGCTTGCGAGGAACCATGGAGACACGACAGATAGTCGACCAGCCCTGTCTGGCCCTGCTCACCGGTGCCGCCGGCCGCATAGGCACCTGCCTGCGGGAGCTGCTGCCCGCATACGGCTACCGACTGCGCTGCTTCGACCGTCTTCCCGTGCCCGGCGAACCCGACGCGATCACCGCCGACCTGCAGGACGCCGAGGCACTGGCGACGGCGGCGGACGGCGTCGACGCCGTGGTCCACCTGGCCGGGATCCCGGGAGAGGCGCCGTTCGCCGACATCCTGGCCGCCAACATCGACGGCACCTACCGGCTCTACGACGCCGCCCGGGCCGCGGGCGTACGCCGGATCGTCTACGCCAGCAGCCACTTTCCGAGCGGGTAATTCCCGTTCTCCACCCCGCAGCGGCCCGACACCTACTACGGGCTCTCCAAATGCTTCGGCGAGAACCTCGCCTCGCTGTACGCCGACCGGCACGGAATCGAGACGGTCTCCCTGCGCATCGGCTCCTTCACCGCCGAACCCCGCAGCATCCGGATGCTCGCCACCTGGCTCAGCCCCGGCGACTGCGCCCGCCTCGTGCACGCCGCGCTCACCGGCCCCGTGGCCGGCCGCACCGTGGCCTACGGCATCTCCGCCAACACCCGCGCCTGGTGGGACCTCTCATCGGCCCGGGCGTTCGGCTACCAGCCACAGGACGACGCCGAGACCTTCGCCGCCGAGCTGATCGCGAAACTCGGCGAGCTGCCCGCCGACGACCCGGAGCACCGCTACCTCGGCGGCCGTTTCACCCAGGCCAGGCCCTGACCACCTACTTCGATCATCCTTCCGGCTCCGTCCCGACAGGATCACGTGCCGGGCGACCACACCCGCCATCGCCGCCCTGCCAGGCCCGACCGCTGACCGCGTCACGGGTCTGGACAGCGGCGCGCGATTCGGCCAGTGTTCACCGTCATGACTCTCCCGCTCCCTGAGCACCGCCCCGGTGCCGCGCGCGGCGCGCTCTTCGAGGCGGTCACCGCGGTCGGCGACGAGGCCGTCGCACTGCTCGCCGGCTGCCGTGGCGACACCCCGATACCCGGCGCCGAGTGGACGGTCGCCGAGGCCGCCGCACACCTGGCGATGGCCAACGAGCTGATGGCCGCACTGGCCACCGGCCAGGAACGGCCGTACGGGGACGGCAGCCCGGGATCACTGGCCGCGGCGAACGCGGCCTCGCTGGCCGCGCGGCCGGAGCGGGACCCGGCCGTGCTCGCCGAGGAGATCGCCCGGCAGGCAAGGCAGTTCACGGCGGCGGCCGGCCCGCGGGCCGGCACCGAGCCGGTGCTGACCCCGCTCGGCCCGATGGACCTGGACACCCTCGGCGCCTACCTGCTGACCCACATGCTGGGCCACCTCTACGACATCGCCGTCGCCCTGGGTCGGCCGCACCCGATCGACCGGCACCGCGCCGGGCTGACGATGCCGTTCCTGCGCACGGCCATGCCACGGGTGACGGACGCCCGCGCCGCGGCCGGCCACAGCGCCTGCTACCGGCTGCGCCTTCGCGGCCTGGAAGGCTTCGCCGTGACCTTCACGGACGGCGTCGCCGTGGTGAGCCAGGAGCCGCCGCGGCGCCCGGACTGCACGATCCTCACCGAGCCGGTCGCGTTCCTCCTCATCGCGCTGGGCCGCTACAGCGCCACCGACGCCCTCCTACGGGGCAAGGTCCTCGCCTGGGGCCGCCGGCCGTGGCTCGCCCCGGCCTTCCCAGCGCTGTTCGCCGCCCCCTGAGCACGGCCGGCGACGCCCGGTCAGTGTCTGATGTTTTCACGCTGACGCCGATCCCTGTCACGGACCGTCCGTCCCGGGGCGGGCGATCCGGCCCGTCCACCCCCGGCTCGGCGGCTGCGCCGGAGGAGCCGGTTCAGGAGAGCCAGTCGGTGTAGCGGGTGGGGGCGATGCGGGCACCCTTCGGGGCGGTGAGGACGTCGCCGTGGGCGGCGGCGAACATGCCGGCGGTGTCATCGGTGACGACACGGCGCCCGTCGCCCTTGGCGGTCAGGGTGAGCCGGCCGAGTTCGTCGAGCGGGTAGACATCGGGACCCGCGATGTTGACGATGCCGTTCACAGGGCTGCCTGCGGCGACTTCGGCGACCACGCCGGAGACATCCGCGGCGGCGATCGGCTGGATCGGCGTGCGCGGCAGACGGATGGTGTCGCCGTCGGCGGTCATGGACAGGGTCGCGTCCATGAACTCCATGAACTGCGTGGCACGGACGATCGAATACGGGATCGGTCCGGCCTTGAGGATCTCCTCCTGAAGCACCTTCGCCCGGTAGTAGTCCAGATCGGGCACCTGGTCCACGCCGACGATCGAGAGGATGACGAAGTGCCCGACCCCGCCCTTCCGGCTCGCAGCGAGAAGGTTGTCCATCGAGGTCCGGAAGAAGGCGAGCGAGGCGTCGTCGAAGGTCGGGGAATTCGTCAGGTTGACGACGACGTCGGCGCCCGCCACGGCCGTCTCCAGCCCCTGGCCCGTGATGATGTCCACGCCCGTGGACAGGGAGTGCGGTACGGCCTGGTGCCCGGCAGCGTTCAGGTTCTCCACGACCCGTGACCCGATCAGCCCGGTTCCACCGATGATTGCGAACTTCACGGCATGCGCCTTCCTTCGACGACTGGTGTCCGACATGTGCCTTGTGCAGTGCCAACCCTCGACGAACGTGACCGTCTCGTCGAGCGGTGGCAGCACCCTCACACAGGCGGGCAACACCGAACCGCCCCTGCGCCGGGACCCAGCGGAGTCGGGTGCGGGCAGGTGACTGTCAGCACTGCTCCGACCACATGACGGAAACCTTGCGCCACTCCGGCGTGTTCGCGTCGTGGTGATCCAGCCAGTTCTTGAGCGTGGCGCAGGAGTACGCCGGAACGGCGGGGAGCGCGGTGGCGGTCGTCACCGCCTCGGGGACGGGCGGCGCGGCGGCGGCCTGCGACACCATGGCGGCCGAGGCCAGGAAGGGCGCGGCGATGACGGCGACCAGTGCCCGACGAACGAAAGTCGACATGGCGTGCCTCCTCGCGGGGAGATTCAAGCAGCCGTTTTTCACCGTACGCCGCCCAGGGGGCCCGTCCTCGTCGCCGAGGCCGCCGTTGGCGGTGGGCCGGTCGTCGGTAATCCGGCTACGTTGATAGAGCACCTGGTCAGAGGGGGGTAACAAGCCGTAACCCACCGGGGACGCTGTATGACTGGCCTGACCATCATCCTGCTGCTCGTGGTCCTCGCCACGGCGGTGGCGACCGGTGCCCGGCGCTGGCGCCTGCCCGCTCCCTCGCTCCTCGTCATCGCCGGTCTGGTCGTCGGGCTCATACCCTGGGTTCCCGAGGTCCGCCTGGCGCCCCACGTGATCAGCGTGCTGGTGCTGCCGCCGCTGCTCTACGCCTCGGCCGGGGAAATCTCCGTCCGCGACCTGCGCAGCGTGTGGCGGCCCGTGACCGGCCTGGTCTTCGGTCTGGTCCTGGTCTCGGCCGTCGCCGTCGGGTATGTCGCCCGAGCGATCACCCCGCTCACCATCGCGGCCGCGTTCATCCTCGGCGCCGTCCTGGCCAGCACCGACCCCGTGGCCGTTACCGCACTCGGCCGGCGCCTGTCCCTCCCACCGCGGGTGCAGGCCATGGTGCAGGCGGAAAGCCTGTTCAACGATGCCACGTCGCTGGTTCTGTACAAGGTCGCCGTGGCGACCGCGGTCTCCGGCAGCGCCATCACCGTGTCCGGGACCATCGAGCAGTTCCTGCTCCTCGCGGGCGGAGGAGCCCTCATCGGCGCGGCGGTCGCCGCGGTGGTGACCCTCATCCGCAGACGGACCGAGGACCCCGTGCTGGAGACCGTCATCGCCCTGGTCACTCCGTACGCCTCGTACGTCATCGCGGAGGACTCGCACGCCTCCGGCGTGACCGCCGTCATCGTGGCCGGGGTGGTCCTCGGCAGCACCGGCCACAAGCTCAGCAACGCCCCCGTCCGGCTCCAGGTCCACGCCGTCTACGACACCGTGACCTTCCTACTGGAGAGCGTCGTCTTCGCCCTCATCGGTCTCGAGCTCCCCTTCGCGGTCCGTCACCTCGCGCACGACGAGCACGGCTGGCCGCTGTGGGTGCCGGTGATCGCCTTCACCGTGCTGGCGATCCGCCTGCTGTGGGTCTTCCCGCTGTCCGCCCTGATCCACTACCGGCACAAGGAGGGCGACAGCCGCCTCTCCTGGCGGGTTCCGGCCGTCCTGTCCTGGGCGGGCACCCGAGGCGTCATGCCGCTGGCCGCCGCGCTCTCCATCCCCCTGGTCACCAACACCGGGGCGCCGCTGCCGCACCGGGCGCTCATCCTCACGCTCACCACCGGGACCGTCGCGCTCACCGTCATCTTCCAGGGCTTCACCCTCGCTCCTGTCGTCCGCCGCTCGGGCATCGCCCTGGAACCGGAGCACACCGCCCGCGAGGAGGCCCGGACCCGCCGGCACATCGCCCACACCGCTCTCGAAGAGCTCAGACAGCTCGGCGATCTGGACGAGCTCGCCGAACTGGGCACCGCCGCCGAGACCGCCTTGAAACAGGCTCGTCGCGATCTGGAAGCGCGCATCCACCAAGCGGAAGACGCCCACTACAGCGACCCGGACGCCCGTCCCGCCGACGCCTACCGCGAGATACGCCGGACACTCATCGGCATCGAGGCGGCCGAGCTCCAGCGCCTCTACGAAGCGAACATGATCAGCAACGCCACCCGGCGCCGGATCCAGCGCGAACTCGACCTCGAGGAAGCCAGCCTCCGTGCCCGCGAATGACGGGTCCGCGCCGCGAGCGATGCGCGGAGCACCAGGTCAGGGCAGCGACCAGAACCGGGTCGTCACGAGGTAGAAGACGACGACCCAGAACGCGATCACCGCGGCGACGATGCCGAGGCCGACGAGGTTGGTCCGCGCCGCGGGTTCGTCCGGTGACGGCCGCAGCCACCGCCTGAGCAGCGGGTTCACGTAGTAGGGCATCGTGAAGAAGCTCATGATGAAGCTCGACAGCAGGTTGCCCACCAGCAGCCCGAGCCAGAGCGGCAGTTTCAGCGGCGACAGGACGAGCGTCAGCAGCACCACGGTCGGGTACAGGCCGACCCAGACCGCCACGGCGGTTTTGGTTTCCGAGGGAGGCGGCGCCTGCCCACGGTCGCCTTCGAAGGCGAACCAGCTGCCGAAGGAGTTGTCGATCGTGCGCAGTTCGAAGGAGCTGAACTCCGCGCCCTCGGCGAGGAGTTCCCGCCGCTCGGCCGACGTCAGCCAGGCGTCGAGATGCTCGGCGGTGTCGAACCGGTACAGCGTGGTCCACTCGTCCTGAAGACCCTCGATCGGGCGGAAGAGCTCGGTTCCGCGGAAGCCTTCGAACGTGCTCTCCGCCTGGCTCATGCGGTCCTGCCAGGCGAGGAAGTCGCCGACGCGGCGCGGGTGGACCCGATGGGTGACCACCACGGTCACCAGCGGATCCGCTGTTCGAGTGCCGCCGGCGACGACCTGCTGGGTCGCCGGGCCGTCGAAGTACTTGCTGCCGGCGTCGAGAAAACGCTGCCGGGTCGCGCTGTTGATCCACACCTGCATGTGGGCGATCGAGTCGAACCGGTAGACGACGACCCAGTCGGATTGCCGGGGCGTCGGTGGGGAGATCTCGGCGCTCAGGAACCCGGCGTAGCCGGCGGCGGCGGCGTTGACGTCCTCCTGCCACGTCTCGTACTCCCGCTCCAGTCCGGGCAGAACCTTCTGGCCGATGATCGCCGTCGCCGCGGCGTCCTCGTGCCGGCCGCCGTTCGGGTGCCTGTCCGTGTCCATGGCTCAGGCCGCTGGCACCGACCGGCTCTCGTTGAGCCGGCCGTAGATCCGTTCCGGGGTCAGGGGCAGTGCGCGGTAGCGGACACCCGTGGCGTCGTGGAGCGCGTTCGCCAACGCGGGGGCCACCGGATTGATGCAGCACTCCGCGATCCCCTTCGACCGCAGGGGCCCGAAGGAATCCGCCGACTCCACCAGGAGCACGTCGGTACGGGGGACATCGGCGTAGGCGGGGATGCGGTAGTTGCGGAAGTTCGGGTTGACCATGACGCCGTCGGCGTCGACGAGGTAGTTCTCGGTCAGCGTGAAGCCGATCCCCTGGGCGACACCGCCCTCCACCTGCCCCCGGACCTGCGCGGGGTTGATGATGTTGCCGGCATCGGTCGCCTGGACGCTGTGGAGGATGCGGATCTCGCCCGTCACCCGGTGGACGGCGATGCGGAAACCCTGCGTGTTGGAGGCGACGCTTCGGGGGGATCCGTAGGCCTTGCGGGCGGCGGTGAACCGGATTCCGCGCGCGCGGGCCAGGGCGACGAGCTCGGCCAACGACACCCGCCGGTCGCCGCACACGACGCCGTCGTCGTCCATCGAGCACAGCACGACATGGACGCCCGTGTGAGCGGCGGCGAATTCCAGGATCCGGTCGCGCACGGCGTTGGCCGCTCGAAGCACCGCGTTGCCCGCCACGAAGAGGCCCGCACTCGCGAAGGCGCCGGTGTCGAATCCCGTGCGGTCGGTGTCGGACTGCACCAGGCGGATCCGCGACGGCGTCGTGCCCAGCTGGCCGGCCGCGATCTGGACATGGGCGGTGGGGGTGCCCTGGCCGAACTCGACCGTTCCCACGGCCACCTCGTACCTGAGGTCGTCGCCGAGCGTGACCCAGGCCTCCGAGATGTGCTCGGTCGGGGGCGCGGTCTCGTGCAGGGAACTCGCCACGCCGACCCCGACGAGCCACCCGGGGCCGGGGGACGGCTGATCGGACGTACGGGCCAGAGCGTCGTCCACGAGGTCGATGCACTTCGCGAGCCCTTCCTCGGTGAACAGCAGGTCGTCGGGACCGTCGTCCAGGGCGACGAGCGGATCACCCGGCCGCACGATGTTGCGGCGCCGCAGTTCGAGCGGATCGAGGTGCAGGGCGCGTGCCAGTTCGTCCATCGCCGACTCCACGGCGAACGTCGGCTGCGTCATCCCGTAACCGCGCAGCGCCCCGCTCGGAACGGTGTTCGTGTAGACGGCGAAGGCGTCGTACTTCTTGTTGGGACAGCGGTAGATCATGCCGGCCGCGCCACCCGCGTACAGCGTCTCGCCGCCGTGGTTGCCGTAGGCGCCCGTGTTCGACACGTTGCGGACCTGGAACGCCGTCAGCGTTCCGTCCGCCTTCGCTCCGAGTTTGACCGTCAACGTCATCGGATGCCGGGGCGAGGCCGTGGTGAACTCCTCCTCGCGGGTGTACTCGAAGCAGACGGGCCGCCCGGTGTCCAGGGTGGCGAGCGCGGCCAGATCCTCCGAGAACACCTCCTGCTTGCCACCGAAGGCGCCGCCCACGCGCTTGCAGAACACCCGGAGCTGGTCCGGGCGCAGCGCGAACAGGTAGGCGAGTTTGACCTTCGCGATCGACGGCGACTGCGAACTGGTACGGACGTTCAGGCGGCCGTCCTCCATCCAGGCGATCGAGCCGTGGGTTTCGAGGTGCGCCTGCTGCACGCGCGGCGAGGAGTACGTGCCTTCGTGGATCACGTCGGCCTCGGCGAACCCCGCGTCGACATCGCCGAAGTGCGCATGGAGCTCCAGCAGGATGTTGCGCACGGGGTCGCGGACGAAGGGGTCGTGCGAGCCGTGCAGCTGCGGCGCCCCCTCGGCCATCGCCTCCTCGGGGTCGAAGACCGCCGGCAGCACCTCGTACTCGACGGCGACCCGCCGGCAGCCCTCCTCCGCCGCCCCGACCGTGTCGGCCAGGACCGCGACGACCCGCTGGCCGACGAAGCGGACCGTGTCGTCGAGGATGAAGGTGTCGTCCGGATCGACGAGATGGTCGGTGTGGATCGCCGTGGTGAAGCGCTTTCGTGGCACGTCCTCCCAGGTGTAGACGCGATGCACGCCGGGGACCGCGAGCGCGGCGGTCTTGTCGATCGAGACGATCCGGGCGTGCGCGTGCGGCGAGTGCAGCACCTTGAGGTGCAGCATGCCGTCGATGCGGGTGTCCATCGTGAACTCGGCGCGGCCGGTGACCACGTCGTCGGCCGCCGGGATGGCGACGCTCGTCCCCACGGCCTTACCCGGGGCGGCCGTCTCGACACCGACGACGCCCTTCACGGCATCCTCGATCCCCCGGTAGCCGGTGCAGCGGCAGAGATTGCCCTTCAACGCCCGTGGCAGGTCCTCCTTCTGGGCCTCGGTGAACGTCGCCGACGTCATGATCATCCCCGCGGTGCAGAAGCCGCACTGGAATCCCGGGGCGTCGCGGAACTGCCGCTGCACGGGATGCAGATCGCCGGGTGATCCGAGGCCCTCGACCGTCGTCACCTCACGGCCGTCCGCGCGGAACGCGGGGGTGATGCAGCTGTGGATCGGAGTGCCGTCCAACCACACCGTGCACGCACCGCAGTCGCCGGCGTCGCAGCCCTTCTTGACGCCGTAGTGACCGAGTGAACGGAGGAAGGTACGCAGGCACTGGCCGGGGTCCGGTTCCTCGTCGAATCGTCTGCCGTTCACGATGTAGGTCACGCCGGGCTCCCAGCCATGAGTTCGCGGCGAATCTCTTCGGCGAAGTGCCGTGTCAGGTGACGACGGTGGTCCGGGGTCCCGTTGGGATCCGCGAACCAGACGTCGGCGGGGACGACGTCGATGCTCTGCCGCAGGGTCCGGGCATCGGGCACGGTGTCGAAGGCAAGGCGCACCGGCCGTGTGGTGCCGGCCGTGACGGTGAGCAGCAGGTCGTTCGTGCCGGGCGTCTGAGTACCGATGAGGAAGACCGTCGAACGGCCGAGGCGGGTCAGCGCGAAGCGGCGGTGCGTGGCGCGTTTCCTCAGCGCGCGCGCCGGAATGGTGATGCGCCGCAGGACTTCCCCGGGAGTCAGGACGTTCCGGTTGTCGCCGGTCACGAAGTCGAGGGCATCGACGACGCGCGCGGACCCGTCCGGGGCGCACAGTTCGTACGTCGCCTCCAGGGCGACCGTCAGCGTGATCATCGGGCCGGCCGGCAGGGACATGCAGATGTTGCCGCCGACGGTCGCCGAGTTCCACACCTTGAACGAGGCCAGGAACGCGTCGCAGCTCGTCGCGAAAAGGGTGCCCGCGATCCAGTCGTCCGGCGGCACGAAGGCGTACAGGTCACGGATGGTGCAGGTGGCGCCGATCTCAAGGCCCGTGTCGCTCGGCACGAGGGCATCCCAACGCAACGCCGTCAGGTCGATCAGGCGACGCAGGCCCGGCTGCTCCGTGGAGAACAGCCACGTTCCCCCAGCGAGCCAGGCGTCGCCCTCGCGCCAGTGCGCGCCCGGTCGATCCGGCGGCGGGCGGCGGACGACTTCGGTGATGGTGTTGAGATCCACGGGAATCGATCTCCCTTGCGACGATCACCGTGCGACGGACGGCCCACCGAACTCGACCGACCCGGGGCGCGGCGCCGTTCGCGTCCATGACGGCACCGGGAGCGGCGCAACCCCGCGCGGCAGGATCGGAGGCCGGCCGCCGCGGTCGAACACTGCCGCAGGAAGACCCGGCGGGCGCGCGGATTCCCTTCGAGCCTATGCAGTACGGGTCGGCCTCGCCATTTCAGCCACGCCCGGTTTCGGTGTCGTTCCCGTGTCGGTGGGGGTGTGGTGGCGGTCACGGTGGCGGGCGGCTGGTGTTGACTCTGCGTGGTGGGGGTGGGGCCGGTCGGTGATGTCGCCGGGGTTTGGGTGGTGAGTGCGCTCACAGGGGGATGGGGTGTGCGACGACGGATAGTAGTGTCCGTTTTGCACCTCTTTGAGACTGTTTGTCGGGTTGTTGGGGGGTGTTCGTGCAGGCCGGGAGGGTCGGCGGGGATCGACGGGCGCCGGGCGGTGTGCCGTTCGGGGCGGTGCGGGGCTCGTCGGCTACGACCGTGGATCGTGGCGAGGGGGTCTTGGCGGTGGCGGATCCGCTCTGGCAGCTTGGGATTCATCGCCGGCCGCACCGGTTCCTGTCCCTCCGGTGAACGGCTCACCGCCGAGTCACACCCCGCGATCGTTCGGCCCCTGTCCGGCCGTGGTCGAGACGGGGCGTGACATCGGCCCAACCCGATTGAGGTCTTGCTCTACATGCCCGCTATCAAGCTCCGTATGCGTACCTCTGCCGCCGTCTTCGCCGGTGCCGCCG
>NZ_JBIWPN010000022.1:0-91526 GCF_044768305.1 Kitasatospora sp. NPDC101155
GAACGTGGGCATATAGACCTGGACCTCAATCGGGTTGGGCCGGGTCGCTCCCCGCCTTGGACCGTGGCCGGACAGGGGCCGAACGGTCGCGGGGGGCGACTCGGCGATGAGCCGTTCACCGGAGGGACAGGAGCCGGTGGGGCTTGTTGCAGCAATTGTTGCCAGGTGGGATCGGTTTCCGACAAGACCCCGTTGTTACGATCCGCTGTCGTAGACCACGGGTTCGCCGGGGCCGGTCGCGGGGCGCGTGGTGTGGTCGATCACCAGGCTGAGCTGGGCGGATGCTGCGGCATGAGGTCGCGGGTGGTGTCGGTGGCGGCCACTATCGCGGGTCGTAGGCCGTTTCCGGTGTGAGCAGGCTCACGGTTTATGTCAGGGTTTGCCCGTTTTGTCCGTCACTGGCCGAGTCGCCGCCCGTGCTCTGAGCGCAGGCGATCTTCCCGGGCTGAGGCCCACGTCACACGCGGATGCGCGCCGCGCTCCGTCACCGTCTCGTGCGTTCTTCGGCAAGGCGAACATCAGGGCGAACATCGCCGCCATGAAGCCGATGACCCAGACGAGGATGCGCTGGAACGCCGTGGAGAATGCCTGGGTGTCCATGGCCGACCCCCGCCCCATCGGGCCGAGCAGGGCCAAGGTCACCAGCGCGCTGCCGATCGCGCTGCCGAGTTGCACGTTGGTACTGGTGAGGCCGGACGCGGAGCCGGCGTCGGCCCGCGGGACGTCCGGTGCCCTCGACTCGCGCAGCCAGCGCCGGCCCGGCAGCAGGCCCGCCGCCCCGACCGGCAGGTTGACCAGGAAGATCGGCCGCCGGCCCAGGCCGCACAGGTCTCCTGCCACGAGCAGCCCGCCCAGCGGGGGTCCGCAGACCCCGGCCAGCCCGACCATCGCCCCGTAGCCGGCGTAGACCCTGCCGCGCTCGTGCGCGGGGAAGGTGACGTGGATGATCGCGACGACCTGAGGCACCATCAGCGCGGCCCGCCCGCTCGCAGGTGTGAGACGACACCTGACGACCCGTCCGCTGCCACGCGGCTTCCCGTGGCTCCGCTACGGGTCGCGATCGCCACCGAGTCCTTCCTGCCCGAGGTCAACGGGGTCACCAACTCGGTGCTCCGGGTACTGGAGCATCTCGACCGAGCCGGTCACGAGGCACTGGTGATCGCCCCGGGGCCCGGCGCCGACGCCTACCGCGGTACCCGTGTGGTGCGGGTGCCCTCGGTGCGGCTGCCCCCGGTCAAGTCACTGCCGATCGGACTGCCCACCCGCAAGGTGTTCACCGCGATCCGTGACTTCCGGCCGGACGTGGTGCACCTGGCCTCCCCGTTCGTGGTGGGGGCCGCCGCCCTGACCGCGGCGCGCAGACTCCGGCTGCCCACGGTCGCGGTGTTCCAGACCGATCTGGTGGGCTACCTTTACCCGGTGGACTCGGTCGACGGGCTGCGCGCGGCCGTCCTGGCGCTCGCGGACGACGACCGCCGCCGCCGATTCGGCGCCGCCGCCCGACGCTCGGTGCTCCACCGGACCTGGCCCGTGCTCTGCGATGAGCTGTTGGTGCACTGTGCCGCGGTGCTCCGGCACGAGGCCGTCCTGGTGCCCGGGCCGCGCGTCAGTACGCGAACGTGAGGGCAGCGCACGGGACCGGCTGCTCGACCTCCCACTCGGACCGGAATGGGCTTTCCGGGCCAGTGGTTGTAGGTCGGTGAAGGTGATTCAAACCGGCTTTCGAGGAGTTCTCATGGCTCCGTCGCTGAATGGTTCGACCGCCCTGGTCACCGGTGCGACCAGTGGCATCGGCCGAGCGGTCGCGCAGGTTCTGGCCGAGCGGGGCGCGCACGTGGTCGTCTCCGGCCGCGATGCCGCCCGTGGAGAGCAGGCCGTGCGGGAGATCCGCGCGGCCGGCGGGAAGGCCGACTTCGTGCAGGCCGACCTGGGCAGTGCGGACGCCGCCCGCCGACTGGCCCGCGAGGCGCGGCGGCTGACCGGCGGCATCGACATCCTGGTCAACAACGCGGGCATCTACCCGTTCGCCGGTACCACCGACACCACCGAGGAGGTCTTCGACCAGGTCTTCGACGTGAACGTCAAGGCGCCCTTCTTCCTGGCCGCCGAGCTGGTCCCCGCCATGGTCGACAAGGGCGGCGGCGCGATCGTCAACGTGAGTTCCCTCGCGGCCGGCAAGGCCGTGGTCGGGGCCACCGCCTACGGTTCGAGCAAGTCCGCGATCAACCAGCTCACCCGGATCTGGGCGGCCGAGTACGGCCCGGCCGGCGTACGGGTCAACGCCGTCCTCCCGGGCGTGACCGAGACCGAAGGCGTGCAGGCCGCGCTCAGCGACGAGGACCGCGGCGAGATCCTCGCCATGACCCCCGCCGGCCGGGCCGGACTGCCCGACGAGGTCGCCGAGGCCGTGGCCTTCCTCGTGTCCGACGCCGCCTCCTACGTCAACGGCGCCCTGCTCACCGTGGACGGCGGGGCGTCCGTCCGCTGACCCCGTGCGCTGCTCCCCGCGCGCCCGCGGTCAGCGGGTGCTCGGGCTGGCCCGGCGGTCCACCCGGCCCTCCAGCGGCTTCGGGTATGCGCATCTCCGGGCCGGGTGGCAGCGTGTAGGTGGGGGGCCGGAAGCGCGGGGACGGCCTGCATGCACACAGTGGACAGCCATGTCACCGGGGGCACGGGACCCGGCGGACCGGGGGAGCACCGGTCCGCCAGGGATCGGTTGCGCTCGCGGCTGCGGGTGCGCAGTGTCGCCGGGCAGGTGTTCCTGTGGCTGCTGGTCGTGGTGGTGCTGCTGGTCGGCGCGGCCCTGACGACGCTCATCCTGCAGGCCCGCAACTACGCCACGAGTGATGCCGTGCACCGCACGCGCGCCGCGGCCGTCACCTTGGCGCAGGTCCCCACGGTGGTGGACGCTCTGGGCAGCGCCGACCCGACCGCGGTGCTGCAGCCGCTGGCCCTGGACATCACGAAGAAGGGCGGCTTCGACTACGTCGTGATCGCCAGCCCCGAGGGGATCCGCTACGCCCAGACCGCCCAGCCCGAGCTGATCGGGCAGCGCCTCATCGGCCCGTACCAGCCGGCCCTCAAGGGGCCGATCACCATCAGCTTCACCGCGCCCATCGGACGGGTCGTGGAGAGCAGCGCGCCGGTCACCAGGCCGGACGGTTCGGTCGCCGGCCTGGTCCAGGTCGGCTACACCGTCGCGCACGCGGGCAGTGCGGTGAGCGGGCAGTTGCCGGTGCTGTTCGGCGGCGCGGTGGCCGCGTTCGCCGTAGGGGCGGGCGGGGCGGTGCTGGTGCGGCGGCGGCTTCGCCGCCAGACGCACGGCCTGGGCCCGGCCGAGATGACGCGGATGTACGACCACCACGACGCGGTTCTGCACGCGGTGCGCGAGGGCGTGCTGATCGTCGGCGGGGACGGGCGGGCGCTGCTGGCGAACGACGAGGCCCGGCGGCTGCTGGAGCTGGCACCGGAGGTGGAGGGGCGGCCGGTCACCGAGCTGGGGCTCGACCCCGGGCTGGCCGAGCTGCTGGTGTCGGGGCGGGCCGCCACCGACGAGGTGCACCTGGCCGAGGACCGGCTGCTCGCCGTCAGCAGCCGCCCCACGGCGCCGTTCGGCGGCGGGCCCGGCAGCGTCGCGACGATCCGGGACACCACCGAGCTGCGGGCGCTGGCCGGGCAGGCCGAGGCGGCGCGGGCCCGGCTGAAACTGCTCTACGACGCCGGGCTGCGGGTCGGCACCACCCTGGACATCGTGCGGACCGCCCAGGAACTGGCGGATGTGGCGGTTCCCCGCTTCGCGGACTTCGTCACGGTCGAGCTGGCCGAGGCGGTGCTGCGCGGAGACGAGCCGCTCCCGGGCACGGGCGTCGCGG
The DNA here is from genome assembly GCF_044768305.1 of Kitasatospora sp. NPDC101155. Lineage (NCBI taxonomy): Bacteria > Bacillati > Actinomycetota > Actinomycetes > Kitasatosporales > Streptomycetaceae > Kitasatospora > Kitasatospora sp. NPDC101155. Next base: position 3,873 of record NZ_JBIWPN010000022.1, read on the forward strand.
GGGGCCCGCGGATCCGCCGGGTGGCCGCCGACGGCATCCGCGAGGACCGGCCGTTCTACCCGGTGGGCTCGCAGATCAGCCCGCTGCCCGGCACACCGGAGGCCACCGCCCTGGGGAGCGGGCGCGCCTCGCTGGTGGCGGACCTGCGCCAGGCACACGCCTGGTGGGCACGCGACCCGCAGACCGCCGACCGGATCCTCGCGTACGGGGTGCACTCGCTGGTCTCCGCGCCGCTCAAGGCGCGCGGCCTGACCCTGGGCACGGTGACTTTCTGGCGTGCGGGGGAGTCCGCACCGTTCGGGCCGGAGGACGTCTCCTTCGCCGAGGAGCTGGTCGCCCGCGCGGCGATGTGCCTCGACAACGCCCGTCGCTACACCCGCGAACACCGGATGGCCGAGGCGCTGCAGCGCAGCCTGCTGCCCCGCGGGCTGCCCGAGCAGAACGCCCTGGCGGTGGCCTACCGCTACCTGCCCGCGCAGCGGGGTGTCGGCGGGGACTGGTTCGACGTCGTCCCGCTGCCCGGCTTCCGCGTGGCCCTGGTCGTCGGCGACGTCGTCGGCCACGGCCTGCACGCCGCCGCCACCATGGGCCGACTGCGCACCGCCGTCCTCAACTTCGCCGCCCTCGACCTGCCCCCGGACGAGCTGCTCGGCCGCCTCGACGAACTGATCGCCCGACTCGACCAGGGCGAGGCAGGGGAGGGAGAGGGTGACATCGAGGGTGAGGGCGAGCTGGCGATCGCGGGCGCCACCTGCCTGTACGTGATCTACGACCCGGTCTCCGGGCACTGCGCCATGGCGCGGGCGGGCCACCCGCCGCCCGCCCTGGTCCGCAGCGACGGCAGCGTGGAGTTCGTCGACCTGCCCGCCGGCCCGCCGCTCGGCGTGGGCGGCCTGCCCTTCGAGAGCACCGAACTCCAGCTGGAACCCGGCACCGCACTGGTGCTCTACACCGACGGACTCGTCACCGGCCGCGAGCGCGACCTGGAGAACGGACTCGCCGCGCTGCACCGTTCCCTGGCCGACGCCCACGCGGACAGGTCCCCGGAGGAGATCTGCCGGGCCGTGTTCGACGCGCTGGTCCCGTCGCGTCCGAGCGACGACATCGCCCTCCTCGTCGCCCGCACGCGACTGCTCGCGCCCGACCAGGTGGCCAGCTGGGACGTGCCCGACGACTTCGCCGCCGTCTCCCGCATCCGCAACGCGTGCACCGACCAGCTGACCGCCTGGGGACTGGAGGAACTGACCTTCACCGCCGAGCTGATCCTCAGCGAGCTGATCACCAACGCCCTCCGCTACGGCGCCCAGCCGATCCACGTGCGCATGCTGCGCGACACCAGCCTGGTCTGCGAGATCTCCGACGCCAGCAGCACCGCCCCCCACCTGCGCTACGCCGCCACCATGGACGAGGGTGGCCGGGGCCTGTTCCTGGTGGCCCAGCTGGCCGAGCGGTGGGGGACCAGGTACACGGCCCGCGGCAAGGTCATCTGGTCGGAGCAACCACTGACCGCACCGGAGTTCCAGTTCGAGGCGATGCTGCTGTAGCCACCGCGGGGTTCTCGCCCGGGTGTTCGCGCGGTGCCGGCACTGCTCGGATGTCGCCGTACGCCAGTACCATGGGTCCGGCTCCGGGGGTGTGGTGAAGCAGGGTGCTGTTCAAGCCCAGTGACTGTCCGTCAGGGGTTTGCCGCGACCGGATTTTCGGTCGGGTCGACAACCGGGAGCGGGTATCCGTGGGGCCGTTGTGGTCGCTGGAGGGTGGGGGGACACGATGGGGGGCTCGCATTGGATCGCCTGGCCGGAGCCCGCGGGTCGACCGGACGTGGTGGGCGTGTGACCGGCCGGCCGGCACCCGCGGTGCTGCCCCCGTCGCTGCGCGGGTGGCTCGGGCTGGTCGCGGCCTTCGCCGCGTTGGTGGTCGCCGGGCTCGGGATCCGGTATGCCGGCGAGGGCGAGCCCGGCCGGGTGGACGCGCGGATCGGGGCGGCGGTGGACGGTGTGGGGCCGCCGTGGCGGTCCGTCGCCCTGGCCATGGACTCCTTGGGGGAGCCGGTGGGAGCCGTGACTCTGGCCGTGGCCGCCGTGGCGGGTTGCCTGGTGCTTCGGCGCCCTCGCGCGGCGGCGTTCGTCGTCGCGGGCGTCGGCACGGCCGTGGGGACGGCCACGTTGCTGAAACACCTGGTGGGACGCACCATCCACGGCGGGAACCTGTCCTACCCGAGCGGGCACACCGCCTTCCTCACCGCGCTCGCCCTCACGGTGGCGATGCTCGCGGCTCGCCGCCGAGGCCGGGGCGGGCTCGGCCTCGGCGGGACGGCCGCCGCCTTGCTCGTACTCGCCGTGGCGCTGGTCGCCGGCGCCGCCATGGGCTGGGCGCAGGTCGCGCTGGGCGCGCACTACCCGACCGACGTCCTCGGCGGCTGGTGCACCGCGCTGGCGGTGATACCGGCGACCGCCTGGCTGGTCGACCGGGTGGCCGACCGGCGGCGGCAGAGCTGGCGGTAGGGCCTGTCCGGCGGATCTTCGCGCGCCCGGCAAGATCCGCCGGACAGGCCCTGGTCAGGCCAGCCGCCGGATCGCCTTCTTCCGTGGGCTCAGAAGTGGTCGGGCAGCCAGGGGGCCTCACCGGCTGTTGCCTTGAGAAGCCCGGCGAGGGCAGCGTCGGAACGGGTGTGGACGCCGGAGAGTCGGGCTGTCTCGGGGCTGCGCCAGCCTCCGGCGTACCACACCGCGAACTGGCCGGTGGTGAAGGTCACGTGGCCTTCGTCCGGGGTGGGGGTGAGGTCGCCGGTGCCGGCGCGGATACGCAGCAGATAGCGGTGGGGCGTCGTGCGGGGGGCTGCTTGCCCGATCTCAATGGGCAGTTCGAGGTCGATGTCGTGGCGCCAGCCGCGCAGGCGTACCGCGCCTTGGGGGTCGAGGATGCGCAGCATCCAGGGGTGCCAGGCTTGGGTGGTGACCTGGTAGCGGTGGAGGCTGTGCAGCAGCAGGGGTGCGGGTGGGAGGGCTCCGCGGCGGAAGTGGATGGTCTCGGTGCGGCTGTAGTGGCGGCCGAGGAAGGCGAGCATCGCGGCGGCGCAGTCGTGGTCGTCTGCCCAGAAGTCGTGGACGGTGAGGTCGGTGCCGTGGCGCTCTCGTCGGTTGGTGGTGAGGGAGAGCCATCCGGCGGTCGGCTGGCCGGAGCGGTGGAAGCGGTAGGTGGTCAGGTTGTTCTTGGCGTTCTTCCAGTCCTGCCACCAGGTGGGGCGTTCGAGGGGAGCGTTCCAGCGGCGGGCGAGGTTCCGTTGCAGGGCGTGGGTGCCCGGTCCGTCGCCGTGTTCAATGTGGAAGTCCCCGGCTGTGAAGGAGCGTTTGAGGTCGTCGGCACGTACGGCGTGGGCGTGGACCAGGGCGGGTGCCTGCCATCCCAGGTGCCGGGCGCGGCCGTTGGAGAGGGTGGAGATGGTGGAGATGACGGCGCCGCGTTCGCGCAGGGGGCGCAGACGTTCGTGGATCATGCGGGCGGCGAGGCGGCCGCCGCGTTCTTCAGGGGCGACGCAGCCGGCGGCGAGGAGGGCGCTGGGGACCGGGGAGCCGCCGAAGTACTGCGGGATGAGCAGGCCGAGGCCGCCGGCGACGACCTTGCCGGAGCGGACGGCGACGCGGATGTCGGCGCGGCCGTGCAGGTGGGTGATGTCGCCGATGGGGTGGCCGAAGCTGCGGGCGGCCAGCTCGTCGTACTCCTGGGTGAGGCTGTCGTCGGCCTGGACGAAGGTGGGTTCGTGATTCATGGCGCGCCCGTCTAGTAGTTGGTGAGGGTGCGGATGGGGTGGGGGTCAATGGGGAGGAGGAAGGCGCGGGTGAAGGAGGTGACCTGCTGGCCGTCCTGGTTGAGGCCGCGGGTGCGGCAGGAGACGACGCCGTTGGCCGGGCGGCTCTTGGAGGGGCGTCGGCCGGTGATCTCTGTTTCGGCGTAGAGGGTGTCGCCGACGAAGACCGGGTGGGTGAACTGCACGTCGGTCAGACCGAGGTTGGCGGTGGTGAGGGCGCTGACGGAGCGGGCGGACATGCCGCCGACGATGGAGAGGGTGAGGGCGCTGCACACGAGGATGCGGCCCCACTCGGTGTGGGTGGCGTAGGCGGCGTCGAGGTGGATGGGGGCGGCGTTGCCGCTGAGCGTGGTAATGAGGGTGTTGTCGGCCTCGGTGACGGTGCGGCCGGGTCGGTGCTCGATGGTCAGGCCCTCGGTGAGGTCGTGGTAGCCGAGTCCGACGACCTCCCGTACCCGGTTCTCGCCGGTGCGGCGGTAGCCCTGCGGCAGGTCGGCGCTCACCGCTGCTGCTCTTGCGGTTCGTCGAGGCCGGCGAGGAGACGGCGCGCCCGGGTGAAGAAGGGGGTGCCGCGCATGTGCCCGTCGACGGAGGTGATGTGGTCGCCGCTGTGCTCGGCGGCGGTGACGATCGCCCGGGCTTCGGCGATCTCGTCGTCGGTGGGGCGGAACGCCTCGGTGATGTGCGGCAGTTGGCGAGGGTGGATGGCGCCCTTGCCGTGGAAGCCGATCCCTTTGGCGCGGTGGGCCTCGGCGGTGAGGCCGGCGGTGTCGTTGAGTTCGAAGTACGGGGTGTCGATGGCGATGAGGCCGGCGGCGGCACAGCTGTTGGCGATGGAGTGCCGGGCGTGGCGCATCGCTTCCCACCCGGTGTGGGTGCCGAGTTCGAGGGCGTAGTCGGCGGACCCGAAGACGGCGCCGGACAGTCGGGGCGCGGCCAGGATCTCGGGGAGGCGGTCGACGGCGCGAGGTGTCTCGATCAGGGCGAAGAGCATCGGGGTGTAGGCGGGGGTGCCGAGGACGGCGGCCAGGAGGGCGATGTCGCGGGCCGTCTCGGTCTTGGGCAGGAGGATCAGGTCGGGCTTGCGGGGGTAGGCGGCGATGGCGGCGAGGTCCTTGGTGCCGTCCAGGGTGGAGAGGGCGTTGACGCGGATGCCCAGGACGCAGCGACCTCCGTCCTGGGCGAAGAACGCCCGGGCGTCACGCCGGGCTTGGTCCTTGGCGTCGGCGGCGACGGAGTCTTCGAGGTCGACCAGCGCGACGTCGGCGTCGCAGGTGAGGGCGGAGGCGTACCGGTCGGCTCGGGTGGCGGGGGTCATGAACCAGGCCGGGCCGAGGCGCCGGTGCGGGGAGAGGGTCATGGCCTCGGTCATCCCTTCTGGCTGGTCGACGTGAAGAAGCGGTTCAGGTTCTCCAGGGTGCGCAGGGCGGTGATCTGGTCCTCGGTGACCGGCTTGCCGAATTCCTCGGTCAGCAGCACGGACAGTTCCACGACGGCCAGGGAGTCCAGACCGATCGCGTCCAGGGTCGCGGCCGGGTCCAAGGCGTCGGGCTCGATCCGCAGTTCGCGTAGCAGGAGGTCGTGGAGGCGGGGGTGGATCGCCGGGGTGGGCTGGTTGTGTTCGGGCATGATGTGCTCCTTGAGCTGGGAGGCCGTTTCGAGGATCAGGTCTTCCTGTCCGGCGACCGCCTGGCGGCGGCCGAGCGCAGCGAACAGGTCGCCGGGGCGGATGCCTTCGCGGGCGGCGACGTCGAGGACACGGGTCTTGAAGCCGGAGAAGACGCCCGCCTGGCCGCTCATCACGGCGACGGAGTCGGTCGTCGGTGGGGCCTTCATCAGCCGCTGCTCGGCGAGGTCGGCGGCCTCGAACAGGGCGTGCTGGTCGATGCCCGTGGTGTAGCCGAGGCGTTCCAGGACCGGGACCAGCGCCTCGATCTGGGTGTTGCCCGCTCCGGCGCCGAACCCGCGAGCGCAGGCGTCGATGATCGTGGCTCCGGCCCGGACGGCGGCGACCGAGTTGGCAGTGGCCATGGTGAGGTTGTTGTGGCCGTGGAAGATGACCGGCAGGTCGACGGCCTCGGTGATCGCGGTGATGCGCGCGGCCACGTCGTGGGGAAGGTAGTGGCCGGCGGAGTCGTAGATCCCGACCGCCTGCGCGCCGAAGCGGGCCAACAGAGCGCATTGCTCGGCCAGTTGGCCGGAGCTGGCCATGTGGCTCATCAGCAGGACACCGTGCGCCTCGACGCCCCACTCGGCGAGCAGACCCAGGTGGCGTTCGGTGACGTCGGCTTCGGTGCAGTGCGCGGCCAGCCGTACGACCTGCGCGCCGGCGCTGACGGCCAGGCGCAGGTCGTCGCCGGTGCCCCACCCGGGGGCCATGAAGACGCCCATGCGGGCGTTGGTGAGGACGTCTCGCACTGCGGCGAGCATCTCGGTGTCGCTCAGTCTCGCCAGGCCGATCTGCAGGGACGAGGCGCCCAGCCCGTTGCCGTGGCCGACCTCGATGACCGGTACGCCAGCCCGGTCGGCCGCAGCGGCGTAAGCGGACAACTGCTCGCGCGAGAGCTGGTGGCCAACGGCGTGGTGGCCGTCGCGCAGGGTGGGGTCGTGGAGCTGGATGCGGGTCGGGGTGCCGGTCATGAGCGGGCTCCTTCGGGGTGGTGGGCGTCTGCGCGCAGCTCGGCCACCTGGATCGCCGCGGCGTTGATGATCTCCAGGTTCCCGGCGTGGGCGGGGATGCGGTCTCCGGTCGCGGTGACCTCCACCGTGGCGGTGACGCGGTCGTGGACCGTCTCCAGGGCGGTCACCGCGTAGCCGGGGGCGAAGGCTCGGACCCGCTGGGCGGCGGCCTGCACGAGCGGAAGGATCGTGGCGGGGTCGGGAGCGTCGACGAGGGCGGTGAGCGTGACGCGGAAGGGCGGTGGCGGGGTTGCGGGGCTGAGGTTGACGAGCACCTTCGCCGTGGGGGCGCCGGTGAAGTGGTGGGCTGCCCGCTGGGTGGTATCGATGTACTCGTCCAGGTTCAGCCGGGTCGCCCGGCCGGCGCTGCGGCCGGCACCGGTGGAAACCAGCTCCACGTAGTGGGGGGTGCGGTGCTGGGCGATGGCGTGCAGGAGCGGGATCGCGGCCTGGCCGCCGCAGCTGATCAGGCTGATGTGGCGCCCGGACGGCGCGTCGGCGCCGTTGACGGTGGGGACGGTCGCCGTGCCGAGGTTGCTGGGGGTCAGGTCGACGAGCAGGGCGCCTGTGGGCTCCAGGTGGTGCCAGTGCTCGGCGTGGGCATCGGCGTTGGAGGCATCGAAGACCACGTCGATGCCGTCGATGGACTCCACCAGTGCGGTGATGCCGCCGGTCGTGGTGAGCAGGCCCGTCTCGGCCGCCCGGGTCAGGCCGAGGTTCTGCCGGTGGCCCGCCACGAGGCGGCATTCCAGCCAGGGCGAGCGGCGGATCCTGTCCAGCAGGTCGAGGCCGATCAGTCCGGCGCCGAGCACGGCGACGCCGATCGTGCGGTGCGAGGGCATGGGGGTGCTCCAGAGGAAGGGAGTGGTGTGAAGGTGCGTGCCAGAGCGGGCCGCGGTCAGGTCGAGCGCAGCAGGACGGCGGGAAGCTGGGGCGAGGACGCCTCGACCAGCGTGCCGGGGCGCAGCGGGATGCTCGCGTGAATCGATCCGGGAAGGACGAGGTCACCAGCGCGCAGGCCGGTGCCGAGGCCGTGGAGGCGGCGGGTCAGCCACAAGAGCGCGTTGATCGGGTCGCCGAGGACGTCTCGGCCGTATCCGGCGCAGGTCAGCTGGTCATCGACGCGGACGGTGACGAAGACCCGGCCCAGGTTCATGTCCGGTTGGAAGGGGACGGGTGCGCCGGTGGTGAATCGGGCGGCGGAGGCGTTGTCGGCGACGCTGTCCTCCAGGGTGATCCCCCAGTTCCCGTACCGAGTGTCGATCACTTCGAGGGCGAGGAACACCTCGGCCACGGCTGCGCGGGCCGCCTGGTCGTCCAGGTCGTCGCCGTGGAGGTCGCGGCCGAGCCGCAGGCCGATCTCGGCTTCGATGCGGGGAGCGAGCAGGCCCGCTGTGGGCAGCTCGCCGCCGCTCGGCAACGCCATGTCCTCCAGGAGGATGCCGGAGTCCGGCTCGCTCACCCCCATCTGCTCCTGCATCGCCGCCGATGTCAGGCCGATCTTGTGACCGACGGGGCACGCCCCTCCGTCCAGGCGGCTGCTGATCGCCGCCGCCTGGATGCGGTACGCCTGCTCCAGTGTCAGCCCGGGACGGCTCTGGGCCAGCGGGGCGGTGGGCAGGCCCGACTGCTCGGCCGCCAGCAGTTCCCCCGCCGCCTCCAGGATCCACCGCGGGGCGCGGGTGTCACTCATGGGTCCTCGCCTGGTAACGGTGGAGCAGGGCTTCGAGGTAGTCCGCCTGCGGGTCCGCCAACCGGGTGGCTGCACCGTCCACGACGGTGATCCGGTCCAGCTCCGGGGTGCGGCCTGCAGCGCTCTCCGCCCGCACCAGCGCCTCGTACCGCTCGCGCACGGTCTGCTGCGGCAGCGGGGGCGCCTCGTAGTGCACGCCGATGTTGCCGTTCTCCCCTCGGGTGACGGCCCACAGCGTCAGGTCCTTGGGCGTCGCGTGCACACCGACCTCCTCGGCCAGCTCCCGGCACGCCTGGCTGCGCAACTCGGTCTCGTCCAGGACTCCGGTACCGACGGGCGGTTCCACGTTGCCGCCGGGCAACTGCCAGCGGCCGGGCGCTGCGGTCGAGGCGGACATGCGGCCCACGACCAGGCCGCCCGCGTCGATCGGCTGCGCGATGGTCACGAACACCGACGACACCCGAGGTGCCCCCGGCACGCGGCGCAGCGCGAAGTGCCGGTAGGTCACGGGGGCCCAGGACAGGACGAGGGTGTCGCCGTCGTACCCGGTGGCGGTGCACACCACCGCCGGGCCGTCGAACAGGTCCGGGTTCGCCTGAACGGCCTTCGCCCACACGTGGTCCATCGCGGCGCGGTGCTCCGGTGAGAGCATCGGCGGGGTCGTCTCCGCCAGGCGTAGCGTGGCGGCTTCGAGGACTTCGAGACGGTCGGAGGGGGTGGGAAGTGAACTGGTCACGGCTGTGGGGTCCTTCCTGGGACGGTGCGCATCTGAACCTTCGTCGTACTCAACGTGTTCGCCTGGAGGAGGTCGTGCACGGGAAGTCAGCGGGGCCGACCTCCTGCGATTACGTGCTGGTTGCGCGAGTGGCGTTGGTGCGGCACTGGGTGAGGGCGTACTTGATGCGCGGGTCCGGATCGGGGGCGGCGGCGAGGAGTTCGCCGGCTCGGACGAGGGTGGTCCAGTACTGGACGGGGTCACCGGTGCGGGGAAGGGGTTGGGCGGCGGCGAGGGAGAGGTAGGCAGTGATGAGGTTGCCCGTGGTGAACCAGCGCCCCAGCCCGTGCTGGTGTCCGGCGCGGATTCCGCCCATGGCGTCGATGGCGGTGAGGAAGAGGTCGACGACCGCCAGCTCGCGGGCACCGAGGTGCTTCGGGACGTCGAACACGCCGAGGGCTTCCAGGAGTTCACCGGTATCGGCCTCGCCACCGGGGGCGGGTCGGCGAGCAGGGCGTCGTAGCAGTCGTTCAGGCGGCGCGTGGTCTCGGCGAGGGGGATGTCGAGGGCGAGGCAGACGGCGCGGGCGGCGGGGAGTGGCTTGCCGCCGCGGCGGGCGAGGAGGGCGTAGGTCTCGGCTGCGGTGGAGCCGCGAGCGAGGGAGTGCCAGGCGAGGGCGGCGAGAGGCGGCTGCATCGACGGCGCGCTTTCAGATGACAGGAACGGGGGTGGGGGCGACGATGACCCAGACGAACTTCCCGATATCGACGGCTTGAGGGCAGCAGCCCCAGCGCTCGGCGAGCTCGTTGACGAGGAAGAGGCCGCGCCCGCGCTCGTTGTCGGTGCTGGAACGGCGGAGAGAGGGACGTCCGCTGCCGGCGTCGTGGACCTCCAGGCGCAGGCGATCGCCGATGAGGGCGAAGCGGATCTCGATGGGGCGGTCGGCGGGTGCGTCGGAGTGCTGGACGGCGTTGGCGAACAGCTCGCCGAGGAGGAGTTCGGCCACATCGCGGTAGCGATCACCCGCGGGAAGGCCGGCGAGGTACGCCCGGAGGAGGTGCCGCGCGAGGGGCGTCAAGTCCGCGCGGGAGTCGAGGCGCACGGCGAACGAGCAGGGGCGGCGGGCCGCAGAGCAGGTTTTGAGCATGGCGAAGTACCTCAGAACGGTATCCCGGTGGGAGGCATGGGCATGGCTTCCGCTGCCCCACACTGACGTGAACTCAGGCAGGCGCGGACGGACCGGTGCACGCCGGGGTCAACGCTCCGGCTCCAGGCGACCAGACGGCAACGACTGCGATCTGTACGGGATCGATCACACACCGCCAGCGCTGTGGAGACAATGCTGTGGCACGATCCAAAAGCGATCCCATCCCCGAGGAGCGCCTTGATGCCCGATCAACTGCGTCACGATATGAGGCAAGCCCGCCGCGCTTCCGGCATGAACTGGGCCGAGTTCGCCCGTGCGAGCGGGTTCGGTGTGGCGTACCTGCGCAACGTGGAGAACGGCAACCGCCGGGTGACCGAGTCGGTGGCCGCCGCCTACGACAGAGTCCTCGCCACAGGCGGAGACTTCGCCGCCGCCCTTGCGGATACCGCAGTTGTGGAGGTTTCTTGGAACCGGGCCGGAGCGACTCTGGCGGTTCTCACGAGCCTGATGGAAGGAAGACGAGTGGATCGCCGAGGGTTCCTCGCTGCCGGCGTTGCCCTGACAGCGTCAACGGACAACTGGGTCACGGCCATCGGGCGCACTCTCCTGGAGCCACGGGCCAGGCATGTGGACGGCTCGTCCCTGATGGCAGGTTTGGAGGGCCGGCTCAATCTCCTGCGCCGCGTGGATGACGAGCTCGGCAGCGGCGAGGTCTTCACGGCCGCGCGCAGCGACCTTGCCCTGGCAGTGGCAGCGATCAAGTCCGGGCGCTACAAGGGCGACCACCTGTCGCGCTTGTACGCGATCACCACCGAGGCCGCCCGCCAGGTCGGCTGGGCGGCCTTCGATCAGGGCCGCGTCGGCCTCGCCCAGTCCTACTTCGATGTCTCCTTGCGGGCCTCCGCCGAGTGCGGCGATGTGATCGCCGGCGCCTACACGCTGTCCTTCGCCGCCATTCAGTGCTACTCCTCCCCCGGCCTGGCCGGCCGGGCGGTGTCGTTCGTGGACACAGCCCGGACCCAGGTGCGCGGCCGTAGCACCCCGCGGATGGAGGCGATGCTCGCCGCCCGCGCCGCCCGCGCGTGGTCGAAGGACGGAGCGAGGAAGGAGACCAAGCACCAGCTTCACCTGGCACACGCAGCGCTGGACAAGGGACGGCGCGAGGACGACCCCGGTTTCCTCTACTGGGTGGACTACGGCGAGATCGAGATGATCGCCGGCTCCTCCGCTCTGGAACTGGGAGACCCTGCCGAGGCCCTGCGGCGGTTCGAGGCTGGCATGCAGGCGTACCCGGGTGACGAGCAGTACCCCCGCAGCCACGCCATCTACCTCGCCCGCGCCGCGGAGGCACACCTCGCACTGCACGACCTGGACGCGGCCGTGGCAACGGGCCGGCACGCCGCCGCCTGCCTCGGAGCGGTCGACTCCGCGCGCTCCGAATCCCAACTGCGGGGTCTGCGCGAGAAACTGGCTCCGCACACCGCCCACGCAGGAGTCCGCGACTTCCTAGAAGCCGGGCAGGCGCAGGAGCTCGCGTAGCCGCCGGACGACCACGTCCTCGTCCAGCCCCAGCAAAGGGGTGAAGCCGAGCCGCTGGGCGGCGACGAGGTTCTCCTCACTGTCGTCCACGAACAGGCACTCCTCGGCGCTGACACCGAGGCGCTCCAGTACGGCCTGAAACGCCTCGGGTTCGGGCTTGCGGACACCATGCTCCGCCGACAGCACCACCGCATCGAAGGTGCCGTGCAGGTCGAAACCCGCGTACGGGTCGTAGGGCTGCCGCCCGAGGCTGTTGGACAGTACCGCCGTCCGCACCCCCGCCCCACGGGCCTGCCGCGCGACCTGAAGAACCTGGTACGCCGGAAAAGCGTCGTGAAGGCACCTCGCCAGCAGGTTGTCCGGCTTCACGCCCATCAGGGCCGCGAACCCGGTGTTCCAGTCCTCCTGGCTGATCCGGCCGAGTTCGAGATTCTGGAAGAGGTCTTGCCCCCGGGGGTCGGACCAGGCACGCAGGAACGTCCCCGGGGCGATCCGCTCCCGGTTCTCGAACCACGTGATGACCTCGACCATGTTCGACGTCAGGACGCCGAAGAAGTCGAAGACCACCGCACGAAACGAAGTCACTGCAGCTCGCTCCATCCGCACAGCGTACGGCCGCTTCCGGCTGGTTGTACCGACGTTTGGTCACGTCCGGCGACGCGCCCGCGTTCTTTCGGGCTGGGCGCAGGTCACGCGGAGCACGCGCTACCCGACCGACGTGCTGGGTGGGTGGTGCACCGCGCTGGCGGTGGTACCGGCGGCCGCCTGGCTCGTCGATCGGGTAGTGGAGAAGCGGTGATTCAGGCGCGGCGCCGGAACACCGGCTTCACCGGGCGGCCGCCCAGCCAGGGGGTGGGGTCGCCGGCGTCCAGGGCCTTGCGGTACACCGCGCAGGCCGCCGCCACCGCGTCGACGGTGTGGGCGATGTCGGCCTCGGTGAGTGCACTGCTCACCACGAACGACGGGGCCAGCACTCCGCCCGTGAGGAGCTGGCGCAGGAACAGGGTGCGGTACTGCTGCGACGGCTGCCGGTTCTCGTCGAGAGTGGCGAAGACCAGGTTGCTGGCCCGGCCCCGGACGACGAGGTGGTCACCGACGCCCGTGCAGGCGGTGGCCTCGCGGACGCCTGCGGCCAGCTGCTCGCCGAGGGCGTGCAGCCGGGCGGTGATGCCCTCCGCGACGTAGGTGGCCTGCACGGCCATCGCGGCGGCCAGCGCGTGGGTCTCCGCGCCGTGGGTGGTGGAGAGCAGGAACACCCGGTCGCCGTCCCCGCGCAGCCCGCCGCGCTCCATCAGGTCGCGGCGCCCGGCCAGCGCCGAGACGGCGAAGCCGTTGCCAAGGGCCTTGCCGAAGGTGGAGAGGTCGGGGACGACGCCGTACAGGCCCTGGGCGCCGGCCTCGGACCAGCGCAGGCCGGTGATCATCTCGTCGAAGATCAGCACGCAGCCGTGCCGGTCGGCGAGTTCGCGCAGGCCGGCGAGGTAGCCGGGGGCGGGCTCGGTGTGGCCGGCGGGTTCGAGGATCAGGCAGGCGATCTCACCCCGGTGGCGGGTGAGCAGTTCGTCGGTCCCGGCCAGGTCCCCGTAGGGGAAGGAGACGGTGAGGTCGGTGATCGCCGAAGGGATGCCGGCGTCCATCGGCGTGGTGCCGATGAACCAGTCGTCGACGGAGAAGAACGGGTGGTCGGCGCAGATCGCCACCAGCGCGCGCCCGGTGACGGCGCGGGCGAGGCGGACGGCGGCGGTGGTGACGTCGGAGCCGTTCTTCGCGAACTTCACCATCTCGGCGGTGGGCACGGTGGCCAGGAAGCGTTCGGCGGCCTCGAGTTCGAGGAGGGACGGCCGGACGAAGTTGCTGCCGCGGTCGAGTTCCCGCCGCACGGCCTCGGTCACCCGGGGGTGGGCGTGGCCGAGGCTGACCGAGCGCAGCCCGGAGCCGTACTCGACGTAGCGGTTGCCGTCGACGTCCCACACGTGGGCACCGCGGCCGTGGCTGATGACCGGGGCGAGGTGCTCGGGGTACTGGTCGTCGCCCTTGGCGTAGGTGTGTGCGCCGCCGGGGATCAGGGCGTGCAGCCGCTCGTTGACTGCCCGGGACTTGGGGAGCTGGAAGTCGTCAACGGCCATGGGGATCAGTTCTCCTCAGAACGCAGGACCTCGGCGAGGCTCGGTGCCTCCCGGTCCCGCTCGGACATCGACAGGGCCGGCAGCGGCCAGGGGATGGCGAGCTCCGGGTCGTCGAAGGCGATCGTCACGTCCTCGGCCGGGTCGTGCGGGCGGTCGATCCGGTACGAGACGTCGGCGTCGGTCAGCGCCTGGAAGCCGTGCGCGCACCCCGCCGGGATGTACACGCTGACCTGCGTCTCGCCGGACAACTCGAAGAAGGCCGCGTTGCGGTAGGTCGGCGAGTCCGGGCGCAGGTCCACGACGACGTCGAAGACCTCCCCGTACGAGCAGCGCACCAGTTTGGCCTCGCCGGCGCCGGAGCGCAGGTGCATTCCGCGCAGCACGCCCTTCACTGAGCGGGACACGCTGTGCTGGACGAAGGCGTTCGGGTCGAGGCCCACCGAGCGGAGCACCTCGGCGTCGAAGGTGCGGCAGAAGAAGCCGCGTTCGTCGGCGTACGGCGTTGGTTCGAACAGGTAGGCGCCGGCGATCGCCGGGACTTCGGTCACCTTCATGAGGTCTCCCGTGGGGCGTGGTCGGCGGCCGGGAAGACGGCCGCGGTCAGGGCGGTGAACTGGTGATCGAGGCGCCGGCCGGCCGCCAGGTTGCGCTCGGCGAGGGTCTGCCGCAGCTCCGCCGACCGCTTCTCCAGCTCCCGGAACTGTTCGATCAGCCGGTCGGCGTCGGCCTCGCGCGCCGGGTGGCAGTACGTGTCCAGCCCCATCTGGGCCATCAGGGCGTCGCTCTTCGCCGCGTAGCTCAGGGCGAGCGTCGGGGTGCCGACCTTCAGCGCGCAGACCAGATTGTGGTACCTGGTCGCCACCACGGTGTCGGCGGCTGCCGTCTCCTCCATCAGCTCGGCCAGCGAGGCCGCCTGGGAGGCGGTTACCAGCGGGGAGTCCACCGCCTCGATGATCGCGGCGACCACCGTCGCGTCGACCTCGTCACCGGTGAGCAGCCGCACCGGCCGGCCGTCCTCGACCAGCGCGCGGACGAAGCGGGTCGTCCCGTCGAGGTAGCGCCGGTGGATCTCCTCGGCCCGGGCGCGGTCGTCGTTGCCGCCGTGGAAGTCCATGACGCCGACGCAGACCCGCCCGTCCGAGGGAACCGAAGCGGGCGGCGTCGGCAGGGAGAAGGCGAGGTCCGGGTAGACCTCGTCCCGCGCGACGTCCACGCCCATGTCCCGCATCGCGTCGCGGGACAGGGCGTCCCGGTACGAGCGGTAGGCGGCCAGCCGTGCCGACCGGCGCACCAGGGCCCGGGTGGCCCGGTCGCGGATCGGGGCGGCGCCGACGCCCACGAGCGCGACCTTGGTGCCGAACAGCCGGCCGGAGGCGCACAGCAGGAACAGCGCGTACGGGAAGCCCCACGGCCGCAGCGGCAGGGTGGCCTCCAGGACGCCCATGCCCGGGACGATCACCACGTCGTGCCGGCGCACCCAGGCGGCGGTGCGCACGGCGTCGACGAGCTTGCCCAGCCCCTTGCCGAGGATCGCGCCCGCCCGCGAGGCGGTGCGGTACTCCCCGCGGTACCAGTGCAGCCGCGTCGCGGGGATGCGGTACCGGGCGGTGACGACCTCGGGCCCGCCGCAGAGCGCGTCCACGACGGCCTCCGGGTGCTCGGTGCGCAGGTAGCCGAGCACGGCCTCCAGCGACCCGTCGTTGCCGAGGTTGCCGGAGCCGAGCAGGCCGAACACCCCGACGCGCACGGGGGTTCGGTCCCCGGAGGTCATGCCCGCCTCCCCTCGCGTCCGGCCACCAGGTCGTCCACGGAGACCGTGAGCGAGGCCGGCTCGACCGGAGCGCGGTCCTCGACCCGCTCGCCGGCGCCCGGCCGCACCCGGCTGGTCATCCACGAGACCAGGTGGCGGCGGCACGCGCGCCGGTCGTCCAGGGACAGCGGCGCCCGCCGGATCGCCGAGGCGAAGCCCCAGACGTACTCGGCGAGCAGACGCGGCGTCGGGTGCAGCGGGCCCGCCCGGCGCGGGTCCAGGTTGACGCACCGGGAGCGCTTGGAGGGGTTCGCCCGTTCGGCGCGGGTGGGGTGGTCACGGCGGAAGTACAGCAGCTCCGGCACCTGGTGGAAGGGCCCGTGCAGGGTGATCTCGGCGACGAACGTGCGGTCCGCGTGGTGGTAGCTGTCGTGCGGCTTCACCCGGCGCAGCACGTCGGCCCGCATCACCCCGTAGAAGTCGTCGCCACCGGGCTCGAACAGCAGGCTGCGGAAGCGTTCCGGCGCGTACGGCGAGTCGGTGGCGAGCCCGTACTCGTAGGGGACCTTCACCCGGCTGTTCTCGTCGATGACCGCCTGGCCGGAGTGCGCGAGGATCACCTCCGGCCGTTCGTCCAGCGCCTCCACGCAGCGCAGCAGGAGGTCCCGGGCGTACAGGTCGTCGTGCGAGGCCCACTTGAACAGCTCGCCGCGGCACTGGGTGAAGACGTAGTTGTGGTTCGGCGCGGCGCCGATGTTCCGGGGCAGCCGCAGGTACCGGATGCGCGAGTCCCGCGCGGCGTACTTGCGGCAGATGTCCTGGGTCGCGTCGGTCGAGGCGTTGTCGGTGATGACCAGCTCGAAGTCCTCGTAGGTCTGGCCGAGCAGGGCGTCGAGCGACTCGGCGAGGTACTCCTCGCCGTTGTAGACGGGCAGCCCGATGCTCAACCGGGGAACGGCGGTCATGGCGTCCTCACTTCGGGGATGACTGCGGTGGTACTCACATTGCGGTGGTGCTCGCGCAGGGCGGCTCGCAGCTGCAGCCACCACACCGCCGAGCCGCAGGCGGTCGCCGAGGCGACGCCCCAGGCGGAGCCGACCGTGCCGGCCAGGGCCGCCCCGCCGAGCCCGCCGCCGAGGTAGCAGGCGGAGGCGAACAGCTGGCAGCGCAGGCTGCGCCGGGCCGCGGCGAGCGCGCGCAGCCCGGCCGCCGCGCCGCTGCCGAGGCCCGCGCCGGCGACGCCGAGCGTGGCGGGCAGGATGAGCTGCGAGGCGGTGTGCCAGACGTCGCCGAGGACGAGCTCGCCGACCCGGTCCGGCATCAGCAGCAGCGCGGTGCCCCACAGCAGCGCGGCGCCGGCCTGCCCGCCGCCCAGCAGGAAGCAGAACCGGCCGAGCCGGTGAGGCGTCCGGCGCAGCACCCGGGCCGCCTCCGCCACGGTGACCAGGGACAGCCCCATCAGCAGAGCCAGGAACGGGCCTTGCAGGAGTTCGGCGCCCCGGACGGCGCCCACCGCGCCGACCCCGGCGATCGCGCCGAGCCCGTACGCGCGCAGCTGGCCGGCGCCGCTGAGGCTGACGTTCTCGACCAGGTACCGGGAGCCGAGGTCGCGTTGCTCGCGCAGCCACCCGCGGGCTTCGGTCACCCGGGGTCGGACGCCGGACTGGAGGAAGCCGTACCCGGCCGCCGCTGCCGCGGCTGCGCCCCAGGCCAGCAGGAAGGCGGCCACGGTGCCCACCCGGGCTGCCACCACCATGGCCGGGACGAGCGCGACGCCCTGCACGAGGTCGTTGGCGAACGCCTTCTGCCCGGTGCCGGCGGCGAAGAACGCGAACCGCCGGGAGTCCTGGAGCAGCAGCGCCGGCAGGGCGACGCCGAGGCAGGCGAACGCCGGCCCCACGTCGCCGCCGAGGCCGAGCCCGACCAGCAGGCACACCGCGCCGAGGGTGGTGCCGACGGCGAGGGCGGCCCCCGAGGACCGGGCCGCCGCCGCGCGCCAGGCGGCCTCCGGCACGCCGCTGAAGCGCACCATGAGCGGGTCGGTGGCCAGCCCGCGGGAGACGTTGAGCACCACGCCGTAGGTCAGCCAGGCCAGGCTGAACACGCCGAACGCGTGCACCCCCAGCTCGCGGGCGACGTAGATGCCCACCGCGAAGTTGATCATGCTGGTGACCGCCTGGTCGGCCAGCCCCCAGGACACCCGGCTGAGGACGCCCCGCTTGGCGGACCGCTGGGCGGGCGGGTCCGTCGGGGAAACCGTCTTCACCCCCTCGGTGGTCATCGGCGTCATGCCTTGATCAGCCCGGCGCCCCGGAGGGCGCCGGCCGCGACGGCGACCGTGTCGAACGGCAGCCCGGACCGCTCGGCGACGTCCAGCAGGCTGTGCGCGCCGTCGGACATGCTGAGCACCCAGAGCATGGCCATCTGCGCCTCCTTGGCGTCGCTGCGCCCGCCGAGCGAGTCGTAGAGCCCGCGCCGGCCCAACTGCGGCTCGCCGTACGGGCTGAGGTTGAGGTAGCGCCGGTTGCGGTCGAGCACGGCGAAGGCCTCGCGGCAGACGGCGAGGGTGTCCGCCATCGCCTCCGGCTTGACGAAGTCCAGGTTGTCCGCCGAGGTGTGGTACTCGGGGTACCCGGCGTACGGGGTGCGGCTGAGCGAGCCGACGCCGAGGTCGAACCCGGGCGAGCAGTACTGCCGCTCGTCGTAGCCGTACGGGGTGAACTCGGTGACGCGGTGCGGGCGTTCGGATGCGGCCAGGACGTGCCGCAGCACCCGGTCGATCTCCGCGTCGCCGCGCCTGCTCTGCTTGTACGTCAGGTGGCCCGGGTCGCCGGCGCAGGCCAGCACCAGCCCGTGCTTGACCCGTTCCACCCGCTCCGCGTTGCGGGCCAGCCAGGTGATCGCCCCGATGGTGCCGGGCGCGAAGACGAACCGGTAGGTGTAGTACGGCGACCGCTGCGCCAGCTCCCGGGCCAGGAACACGGCCACCGCGACGCCAGCCATGTTGTCGTTGGCCAGCGACGGGTGGCAGACGTGGCAGGAGACGATCACCTCGTCGGCGACCTGCCCGGGGACGACGTGCTCGGCGTAGGTGAGGTGGCCGTCGGCGAGCGTGGAGTCGATGCGCACCTCGTACTCGCCGTCCGGCAGGGCGTCCAAGGTCTCCTGGGCCAGGCAGAACCCCCAGTCCGGCGTGTAGTAGCTGGTGCGGTACGGCACCCAGGTCGGGTGGTCCGGCAGGGTGTGCAGGTGGGCGCGCAGCTCGGTCAGCGGCATGGTCGCCGCCACCGGCACGCTGTAGCCGAGCACGTGCAGGGAGGACGCGGCGAAGTCGACGACCCGGTTGCCGGCGGTGTCGGCGATGTACGCGTCCCGGATGTTCCACTCCTGCGGCACCGTCCAGTCGAGCACCTGCGTCCCGGTCGGCACCTCGTGCACCTGCAGCGGGACGTACTCGCCGATGATGTCCAGGGTGGCGCGCACACCGTCGCCGGTGATGCTCCGGCACAGCGGGTACAGCCGCTCCACCAGCGCGTACATCTCCTCGCCGGGCGTGGTCACCGGCGCCACCGCAGGGTGTCGTCGACGGTGCCGGCCTCGGACGCCCGGCGCAGCACGGCCAGCCGGGTGAAGCTGCGTTCGAAGCCCTCCCGGGTCAGCCCGAACCTCCGGTAGGCGTCGGCGAGTTCGAGTGCGCCCTGCTTCACCGTCCACTCGCAGTCGAAGCCGGGCAGCGCGGCGCGGAACCGGGAGAAGTCCACCCGGTACGAGCGGGGATCGGCGCCGTTCTCCCCGGTGATCCGCACCTGCGAGCCGTCCACCGCCTCGGCGACCTGCCCGGCGATCTCGGCGACCGTGACGTTGTTGACCTCGCTGCCGATGTTGAAGGCCCGGTCGTGCACCGCCTCCCGCGGGGCGGTCAGCGCGGACTCGAAGGCCCGGGCGATGTCGGCGGCGTGCACCAGCGGGCGCCAGGGGGTGCCGTCGGAGAGCACCAGCACCTCGCCGGACAGCAGCGCGTGGCCCACCAGGTTGTTCAGCACGATGTCGGCGCGCAGCCGGGGCGAGTAGCCGAAGGCGGTGGCGTTGCGCATGTACACCGGGGTGAAGTCGTCGTCGGCGAGCTCGTGCAGGTCGTCCTCCACCCGCACCTTGGACTCCGCGTAGGGCGTCACCGGGCGCAGCGGGGCGTCCTCGCCCACCAGGTCGTCGCCGCCGGCGGCGCCGTAGACCGAGCAGGTGGAGGCGTACAGGAAGCGCCGCACCCCGGCGTCGCGGGCCAGCTTCGCCAGCCGTACGGAGGCGTGGTGGTTGATGTCGTAGGTGAGGTCCGGCGCCAGCGAGCCCAGCGGGTCGTTGGACAGCGCCGCCAGGTGGATCACGGCGTCCACCCCGGCCACGTGCTCGGCCGTGACGTCGCGCAGGTCCACCCGGTGCCCCGGCGGGTCCGCGGGCGTCGGGCCGAGGACGCAGTCCGCGAACAGGCCCGCGTCAAGGCCGACGACGTCGTGCCCGGCGGCCGCGAGGAGCGGGGCCATCACGGTGCCCAGGTAGCCCTGGTGTCCGGTCAGCAGTACGCGCAAGGTTCAGTCCCCCAGAGTGAGAGTGCCCAGAGTGAGAGTGCCCAGATGGAGAGTGAGTTTGGTGACGGCGAACGCCTCGGCGTAGCGCGCGTGGCATTCGATGCCGCGGATCCGCGCCAACCCGAGGAAGGCCTCCCGGTCGTACCAGGGCCGGTGCCGCTGCGAGGCGTAGTGCTCCTGCAGCAGCCGCACCTTCTGTTCGGCGGTCTCGTCCGTCAGCGGCTGGTAGGCCGTCGGACGGCCGAGGTCGGCGTCCCACTTGACGATCTCGTAGCCGAGTACGAGGTGGTCGCGGAACGCGGTGGTCATCAGCTGCGCCAGGCCGCGGTGGTCCTGGTGGGCGTCCTCCGTGCGCGGGGCGAGGACCAGCTCCGGCTCGGTCCGCGCGCGCAGCTCCTCGACCGCGGCCTTGGCCTCGTCCCAGTGCGCGGGCAGCCGGCCGTCCGGCAGTTTGAGCACGGTCAGGCGCAGGTCGGCGCCCGGGCAGAAGGCGGCGAGCGCGGCCTGCTCCTCCTGCTCCCGCTCGCTGCCGCCGCCGGAGAGCACCAGCGCGTCGACGCGCAGACCCGGCCGCGCGAGGCACATCGTCAGCAGGGTGCCGCCGGCGCCGATGGCGATGTCGTCGCAGTGCGCCCCCACCGCGACGATCCGGTCCAGGTCGCCTGCTCCGAGCCGGATCACGCGCTCCTCACCCCGCCGCCGGTCGCGCCGGCCCCGGCGCCGTCCCGTTCCCACACGGCCCACGGGCGGTCGCCCCGGGCGTAGGCGGCGTCGAGCGCGGCCCGTTCCTTCACGGTGTCGGTCGGCTTCCAGAAGCCGCGGTGCTGGTGGGCCACCAGCCGGCCGTGCTTGGCCAGCCCCGCACATCCGTCGGCGACCAGGTCCCCGTTCTCCGGGATGTGGTCGAACACCTCCTGGCGGAGCACGAAGTAGCCGCCGTTCTCCCACAGCGGCATGTCGCTCACCGCGGTGATGCCCCCCACCAGGTTGTCCTCGCCCAACTCCACGCAGTGGAAGGAGGACTGCGGCGGCACCACCATCATCGACGCCCCGGCGTCGCGCCGGGAGAACCGCTCGATCATCTCCGGCAGCGGGGCGTCGGTGAGCACGTCGGCGTAGTTGGCGAGGAACATCTCGTCGCCGTCGAGGTGGTGGCGCACCCGGCGCAGCCGCTCGCCGATCGGCGACTCGATGCCGGTCTGCGCGAACGTGATCGTCCAGGAGGATATGTCGGTGGACAACAGCTCGGTCTGCCCGCCCCGCAGGATGAAGTCGTTGGACGTCGTCTCCTCGTAGTTGAGGAAGAAGTCCTTGATGTGCCGGGCCCCGTACCCGAGGCACAGGATGAACTCCGTGTGCCCGTAGTACGCGTAGTAGCGCATGACGTGCCAGATCAGCGGCCGCGGGCCGACCATCGCCATCGGCTTGGGCACGTCGTCGGAGGATCCGCTGCGCATCCGCAGCCCGTAACCGCCGCAGAACAGGACGACCTTCATGCCTTGACCTCGACAATGCTCAGTTCCGGGATGGGGAAGACCAGTCGGCCGCCCCACTCGTGCACGAAGGACAACTGCTCGACCAGCTCGGCCCGCAGGTTCCACGGGAGGACGAGGACGTAGTCCGGCTTGTCGGTGCTGATCTGCTCGGGCGGCAGGATCGGGATGCGGGTGCCCGGGGTGAACCGGCCGTGCTTGTAGGGGTTCCGGTCGACCGTGTACGGGAGCAGGTCGGGCCGGATGCCGCAGTGGTTGAGCAGGGTGTTGCCCTTGCCCGGGGCGCCGTAGCCGACGACCGTCTCGCCGCGCTCGGCCGCGTCGATGAGGAACCGCAGGAGGTCCCGGCGCACCTTGGCCACCCGGGCGGAGAACTCCGTGTACCCGGACAGCTCCTGGAGCCCGGCGGCCTTCTCCCGGTCCAGCACGTCGGCCACCCGCCGGCTCGGCTCGCCGGCCGCCTCGGTCGGCCGGGCCCACAGCCGGATGGAGCCTCCGTGGGTGGGCAGCAACTCGACGTCCACGAGCGTGAGTCCGCCGCTCGCCAGCGCCCGGATCGCGGACGCGACCGTGTAGTACTGGAAGTGCTCGTGGTAGATCGTGTCGTACTGGTTCTCCTCGATCAGGGTCAGCAGGTGCTGCACCTCGATGGAGACCCAGCCGTCGTCGGACACCAGGGCGCGCAGCCCCCGGGTGAACCCGACCACGTCGGGGATGTGCGCGTACACGTTGTTGGCCACGACCAGGTCCGCCGGGCCGTGCTCGGCGCGGACGGACGAGCCGGTGTCCGGGTCCAGGAACGCCGTGAGCGTGGGCACGCCCGCCTCCCGCGCCGCGGCGCCGACGTTCACCGACGGTTCGATGCCCAGGCAGCGGATCCCCCGGTCCACCACGTGCCTGAGCAGGTACCCGTCGTTGCTCGCGACCTCGACCACGAAGGCGTCGGGGCCGAGGCCCAGCCGCTGGACGGCGTCGGCGACGAACGTGCGGGCGTGCTCCACCCAGGAGGTCGAGTAGGAGGAGAAGTACGCGTACTGCGTGAACGTCTCCTCCGGCGTGATCAGCGGAGGGATCTGCGCGAGCCAGCAGTCGGTGCAGACCCGCAGGTGCAGCGGGTACGCCGGCTCCGGCCGGTCCAGTTGGTCAGCGGCGAGAAAGCTCTCGCACGGCGGGGTCGCCCCCAGATCGACGACGCTGCCCATCGCCGCCGAGCCGCAGAGTCGGCATCGTGTCATTGACTGCCCCCAATCCTGCTCGCGCGGGTGCCCCGCCGCGAGCCAGCGTTTCCGTTCCCTACCGGCGACGCGCCGTTCGCGCCGCCGGACCGCACCGCGATCGCGGTGCGGTACCCCTCCACCAGGCGCTCCAGCCCGACGGCCGGGCTGAAGCCCTGTTCGTAGCGGTGCCGGGCCGCCCGGCCCATCTCCCGGTTGCGCTCCGGCGCGGCCGTGATCCGGCGGATGCAGGACGCGAGCGAGGCCGCCTCGCCCGGCTGGTGCAGCAGCCCGGTCACCCCGTCCTCGACGAGTTCGACGAAGGCGCCGTGACCGGCGGCGACGGCCGGGACCCCGGCCGCCATCGCCTCCACGACCACCAGGCCGAACGCCTCCAGCCACGTCGAGGGGGCCACCACGGCGACCGACCGCGCGACGGCCTGCCGGCACTGGTCCTGGTCGTACAGGCCGACGTACCGCACGTCGTCCCGGCCCGCCGCCCAGGCGGTCACCTCCCGCTCCAGCGGCCCCGCGCCGGCGACCACGAGCGGCACGCCCACACCGCCGTCCGCGGCGATCTCGTCCCACGCGGCCATGAGCAGCCGCACGCCCTTGGCCTCCGCGAGCCGGCCGAGGTAGAGCAGGTGCTCGCCCGCGCCCGTCCGGCGGGTGCCGGGGTCGGGCACGAAGTTGTGCTTCACCGCGAGCCGCTCGGCCGGCAGGCCGGCCCGCGACAGGACGTCGCGCTGGGCCGCGGAGATGCAGAAGAACCGCTCCACTCCGGACCACCACCGCCGCCGGTTGACCGCCAGGCTGACCGCGAGCGGCACCGTCGCCAGCCGGGAGCCGCGGTAGCAGCCGTGCCGGACGGCGGGCAGCGGCGAGCCCCCGACGCACTCGGTGCACGGCCGGCCGTCCCGTTGCAGCGTGCCCGGCGGGCAGACCTGGGTGTAGTTGTGCAGTGTGGCGACGGCGGGCACGTCGGCGTCGGCGCAGGCGGCCAGCACCGCGGGCGACAGGAGTGGGAAGACGTTGTGGACGTGCACCACGTCCGGCCGCTCGGTGCGCAGCCGGGCGGCGAGCTCCGCGCGGACCGCCGGGTTCCACGGCACCAGCAGCGGCACCGCGGCCTTGCCGAGCAGGGACCGGGCGGCGATGTCGTCGCTGCGCCGCTCGAACACCTCGACCCGGTGGCCGGCCTCGCGCAGCAGCTCCACCTCCTGGTCGACGACCTTGTTCTCCCCGCTCGGCTGCGCCGAGTTGTAGCGGTTGTGCACCACGAGGACGTGCATGCTCAGGTTCCCTCCGATCTCTGGGCCCAATGCGGTGTGCGGCGTCGGGGGACTGCAGGGGCCGAGAGGGGCGCGGCCGCGGCAGGTGCCGCCAGCAGCGAGGCGGCCACGGTCAGGTGGAGCAGGTACGGCGAGGCGTCGCCCAGCCCGGCCTCGGTGTACGAGGCGATCGCGCAGTAGCTGATCAGGAAGATCGCGCAGGCCCTGGCCGGTGAGGGCGGCCGCAGCAGGGCGACGCCGCCCAGCACGACGAAGACCGCCGCCACGATGGTGACGCCGGCCAGACCCTGTTCGTTGTAGACGGCCAGCCAGCTGTTGTCGATCGGCAGCCCGCCGAACGACTTGTCGCCCAGGCCCATGCCGAACAGCTGCTCCGTGGTCGTCCGGGGCGCTGCCAGCAGGGCGTCCCAGACCTTGGCCCGACCGGTGAGGTTGGAGAAGTTCTCCTGGGTCTGTCCGCGCAGGAACCACGCCTGGAGCAGCGAACTCAGGCCCACCGCGGCCACGGTGGCGCACAGCACCGCCCAGGCGAAGAACCGGCGGGCGGCGGCGCTGGTCAGGATGAGCGAGCCGATCGCCAACGCCAGGCCGATGATCAGGCCGAGCGTGGCCGTCCGGGTGTGGGTCAACGCGAGCAGGACGAGTGACGGCACGATGACCGCCGCCGCACTGACCCCGGTGGTCCGGCGGTCCAGGAGGAGCAGCACGGTGAGTCCGATGATCACCGCGGCGTACTGTCCGATCTGCGGCGGGGTGAGCGGCCACAGCGCGCCGACCAGCCGACCGCCGTAGAGGTCGGGCATGGCCGCGCCCGGTGAGACGACCAGGCCGGCGGCCACCGTCGCGAGCACCGCGAAGTACATCCGGATGTGGTACCGGACGAACGTCTGGCTGCCGTCCCACCAGCGGCTGAGCAGCCACAGCGTGCCGACGAAGAGCGCCAGCCGGAAGCAGCGGAACAGCGCGCCGAACCCGGACTGCAGGTTCGCGCTGGAGACCACGCTCAGCACCAGCATCAGGGTGAGCAGGAACAGGAAGGCGCTGGCCCGGACACGCAGCCGGAGATTGAGGACGAGCGCCAGCGCGAACGCGGAGACCAGCGCGCCCATGGTGGCCATCTGGATGAGGGAACGGGGCAGCGGGATGATGGTCCGCGCCCCGGCGGAGCCGAGCGTGTTGAGGATCAGCAGCCCCCAGACCAGCTCGACGGTCTTCGGGGTGCCGGTGTGCGTGAGGTCCCGGGCCATCTCAACCACCGGCCTGTGGCTGGAAGGTGCTGCCCGCGTCCTGCTGGTACGGCGTGCCCCGCCACTGCCCGAAGTCGAGCGCCCGGCTCGGGTCGTGGGCGACGAAGCTCCATGGTCCGAGGTAGGCGTTGTCGTGCCAGCGGTTCTGCTGTTTGCCGGTGATCGCCTCGGCGACCGGTTCGCCCTTGTACGGCGACCAGTCCGGATAGGTGCCGTAGTTGGCCAGGAGCGCCATGCGGCCGCACTTGACCGTGCACCCGACGACGGACGGGTCCAGCGTGAAGCGGTTGTCGTGGATGTCCACCCGCTGGGTCTTCCACCGGCAGTCGGAGTAGAGCGGCGGGGTGGCGATCGCCGGCTGGGCGCAGCTGTCGGTCTTCTTCACCAGCAAGGTGCAGTCACCCGACGAGGTGTTGGCCGGGCTGTTGCAGAACCGGTCGGCGTTCTCCCACAGGGTGATTCCGGACCAGTTGTCCTCCAGCACGTTCCGGTAGATCTCGATCCTGTCCGTGCGGGCCGGGATCCGTGGTTCGCCGCCGGACTCGGACAGGTAGACGGTCGCGTACGGGAAGTTGTCGCCGCGGTCGGCGGCATTGCGGCCCTCGACCCAGTCGTTCCGCCGGATCGTGTTGTTCCGGATGACCGCGTTGTAGCTGGTCTCGTAGATCAGCGCGGCGCCGTCGTTGGCCTCCAGTACGTTGTCCTCGATGCGGAAGTCGTTGTTGTTGGTGTCCGCCCACAACCCGGGTCCGCGGTTGTCGTGCACCCAGTTGCCGCGTACGTCGGCGCCGTTGACGGCCCAGAACTTGACGCCCCCGGTGCAGCCGCAGCCCGGCTGCCGCTGCTCCCACTGGTCGGTGTCGTTGGCCGTGATCTCGTTGCCCTCGACCAGCAGATCGCTGACGGGGGCACCGGACTTGTACGCGTTGATGCCGTACTGGCCGTTGCCGCGCAGGCAGTTGGCGCGGACCCGTTGACGGGCACCGGCCATCAGCCCGGCGCCGGAGTTGTTCTGGATCGTCGCGTGCTCGATCACCCACCCGTCGGCCGAGTCGTGGTTGACCACGCCCTCGTTCTGCGGCGCGACGAAACCCTGCACGGTCAGGTAGCGGATGGTGACGCCGGCGGCGCTACCGCTGAACGCGTACTCGTTGGTCTTCCGGCCGTCGAGCACCGCGCCCGGCGCGCCGAGGTAGCTGTCCCCCTCCTTGGGGACGACCTGGGCGTACCGGTCCGAGTCGAGCGTGTGCGTCCCCGGTTGGAGCCAGAACGTGGTGTTCGGGGGGCTGCTCCTGGTCTTCGCGGCCAGGTCACCGACCACCGCCGGGTCGACCGTCACCGCGCCCGCCGGTGCGTTCGCCGGCCCGGCCTCGGGGCCGGCGCACACCCGGGCCGCGGTCACGGCCCCGGACGGCGTGGCGGTCGGCTCCGGCCGGGCGTCCGAACCGCTCGTGCAGCCGGTCGCCAGCAGCAGGACCGCCAGCGCCCCCCAGTGCCGCCTCTTGATCCCCACCCTCCCCCCCTAGCCCCGGAACCCGAGCACGGTGATGAACCCCTGCGCGTCGTCGGCGAAGCCGGTGCCGACCAGCGTGGTGGCGGGTTCCTTGCGTCCGAAACCGGCGGAGTACCAGCCCAGCGGCGGCTCGCTCTCGCCGCGGTGCGCCTGCCAGGTCAGCTGCCCGGGCAGGTCGAGTACCGCGGAGCGGTCCTCGCCGTCGCGGGTCCAGGTCAGCACGGCGCGGTTGCCCGCCAGCTCCGCGGTGATCGCCGGGCCGAGGTGGAAGGCCAGGCGTACGGCGCCGCCCGGGCCGTGCACCTCGTCGACGATTCGCAGCTCCCGGCTCGCGGCGGTCAGCTCCACCCGGCGGCGGTGCACCGAGGGCTGGTAGCCGTCGTGCTCGGCGCACCAGCGGGCCACGGTCGGGTCGGAGGTGTCCGCGACCAGGACGCGGGTGCGGGCGTGCTTGATCCACAGGAACGGGCCGCCGGAGACGGACTGGTCCTCGCCGTCCAGCTCCAGGGTGTTGTGGCCCAGGGTGGAGCGGAAGTACCGCCGCCACTCGGGCTGTCCGTGGTAGCAGTACGTCCCCGGGTCGGCGAGCACGTCGACCCCGTCGTGGCGGACCTCCACGGACAGCGCGTCCGCGTGGCCGTGCGCGGCGATGGAGAGGAACCCGTGCGGGCCGCCGTCGCAGCGGCACCAGATCTCCTCCCCGGCGCGCAGGATGCTCATCCCCGCGTCGGGGAAGTGGACCGGCCGGCTCGCCGGGCGGGTCACGCTGCCGTTGTCGGCGCTGGCGTTCGTCCCGTACGGCCGGATGAGCGCGGCCAGCAGCGGGGTGCGCGCATCGGTGCCGGTCACCTCCGGCCACCAGGGAAGGCGACCGAACACGGCGGCGCCGGTGGCCAGCAGCGAGGCCCAGCGGTCGGTGCCCGCGCCGTCCACGATCAGACCGTGCCCGTCGTCCGCGTCCCCCTGGCGCGGCGGCCGCAGCCGGTTGTCCACGACGGCCGCGAGCGCGTCGGTCATCCGCAGCAGCACCAGCCGGACGGTCGCGGGGACGGGTACGTCGGCTGCGTCCGCCTCGGCCACCGCGGCCAGGCCGAGCTCCAGGACGAGCCCGTGGTACTCGGTGGCCAGCTCGCGGTTGAGGCCGGAGAGGAAGGTGTTGGCGCGCATGTGCCGCTCCAGCGAGCGCAGCGCGTCCGAGCGCCAGCGCTCGGAGGAGGGGAACCAGTCGAACGCGCAGGCCGCGGCGAACTGCCCGGCCGCCTCGGCGATGACGTGGTTGTTCGCCGAAGACCCCCGGCTGGGGAAGGCGGCCAGCCAGCGCTGGTGGTGCCAGATCTGGTCCAGCGCCACCGGGTTGCCCTCGAACAGGGCGGCCGCGCCCGGCCAGCCGTCGAGCAGCCGGCGGATCCACACCCAGGACAGCAGCCGGATGCCCAGCTCGATGCCGCTGATCCAGTGCACGCCCTCCAGCGGCGGGTTGACCGTCCACCAGGAGCGCAGGTGCGCGGCCACCCGCTCGGCGTAGCGCTCGTTGCCGGTGATCGCGTAGGCGGTGGCGAGCACGGTCAGGTACTGGTGGCGGGAGGGCTCCCAGATCTGCTTGATGTCACCGACCGTGTCCTCGTCCCGGTAGGGCACGTCGAAGGCGTAGCCGGCCGTGGCCCGGCGCCCGGTCTTCGGGTCGAGCCACCAGTCCGGGGCGGCCAGGTCGTCGCGCTCCACCCCGAAGAACTCGGCGTGCCCGTCCATCAGCCGGTCCGCCTCGGCGACGAGGCGTTTCGCGGCGTCCGCCGGTACCGCGGCGATCGCCCCGGCGGGCAGGACGGCGGTGAACCGGGCGTCCAGCACCAGGGGGCAGGGCGGCGGGGGCGCGGTGCGCCAGCGCCGGCGGCGCAGCGTGTCGCCGACCCGGCCGACGACCTCCTGGGGGCCCATCGCGGACAGCCGCCGCAGGTACCACCCCGGGCTCATGGTCACAGGGACCTCGCCAGGGTCACTGGTGCGCCGCCCGCCAGGCTCGCCTGCACGGCCAGGGTGGCCGCTGTGGTCGCGACCAGCGACTCCAGCGGCACCGGCATCGGCCCGCCGGTACGCACGGCCTTGATGAACGAGGCCAGCTCGTTGGACTGGCCCTTGTCCCGGGCCTTGGGCAACCGGGAGCTGACCCACCGCTTGCGGCCGGCTGTGCTTGCGAAATACACCGAGGCGCGGACGAAGTCGTCCAGCTTGAGCACCTTGCCGTCCGCGAGGAGGTCCAGCGTCTCCTTGGGGAAGCCAGGCGCGCCGGAGGTGACGTAGCTGATGGTGGCGGTGGAGCCGTCCGGGTAGCGCAGCACGACCTGGAGGTCCTCGTTGCCGGAGGGGGCGACGGCGTACACCGAGACCGGGTCGGCGCCCAGCAGCCAGCTCGCCGTGTCGATGAAGTGCCCGCCCTCGCCCTCGAACCGCGAGCCCTCGGTGCCCTGCTGGAGGTACCAGCTGCCGTGCTGCAGCCGGCCCGCGTTGACCAGGTAGCGCAGGCTCGCCGGGCCGGTACGGGCGCCGAGGTGGGCCTTGGCCTCGCGCAGCAGCGGCGCGAAGCGGCGGTTGAAGCCCACCTGGAGGCGGTCGTTGCCGGACTCCTCCACCGTGGCGAGTACGGAGGCGAGTTCCTCCTCGGTCAGGGCGAGCGGCTTCTCGACGAAGACGGTCTTGCCCGCGAGCAGCGCCTTGCGGGTCAGGTCGGCGTGGGAGCTGTGGCGGGTGACCACGAACACCGCGTCGATGGACCTGTCGCCGAGGACGGCGTCCAGGTCGGTGGTCGCCTGGGCGAAGCCGAACTTGCGCTGGGCGTTGGCCGCCGAGAGCGCGGTGGTGGTGACCACCGTGGACAGCGTGACGCCCTGGCGCTGGACGAGGTGCGGCAGCAGCATCGAGGTCGCGTAGTTGCCCGCGCCGACGAACGCCAGCCGTACCGGGGAGTTGCCCGTACGGGCCGGGGCGGAGACGCGGGTGCGCTTCACCTCGGGCACGGTGATCCTCGGGGCCAGCGGCTTCACCTCGGCCGAGGGCGAGGGGTAGCGGAACAGCGCCGTGACGGCCTTCAACTCCCCGTCCTTCAGGCGCCGGTACGTCTCCACGGCGTCCTCGAAGTCCGCGACGTGGGAGATCAGCGGGCCGACGTCGACCCGGCCGCGCGCCATCAGGTCCAGGAAGCAGGCCAGGTTGCGGCGCTCCGTCCAGCGCACGTACCCGATCGGGTAGTCGCGCCCCTCCAGCTCGTACTCCGGGTCGTAGCGCCCGGGGCCGTACGAGCGGGAGAACCGGACGTCGAGCTCCTTCTCGTAGTACGCGTTCCAGGGCAGGTCCAGGCGGCACTTTCCGATGTCGACGACCCGGCCCCGGTCCCGGGCCAGGTGGGCGGCCAGCTCCACGGGCTGGTTGCTGCCGCCGCCGGCGGCCAGGTACACCTGGTCCACGCCGTGACCGTCGGTCAGCTCCATGACGGCGTTCTCCACGGCCGCCGAGCCGGGGTCGCCGCAGGCCGCCGCGCCCAGGCTCTCGGCCAGTTCGCAGCGCGAGGGGTCGGGGTCGGCCCCGACGACGCGCACCCCGGCGGCGGTGAGCAGCTGCACCACCAGCTGGCCGATCAGCCCGAGGCCGATGACCAGGGCCACCTCGCCGAGCTGCGGCTCGCCCTGGCGCACGCCCTGCAGGGCGATCGAGCCGACGGTGCCGAAGGAGGCGTGGTCCGGCGCGAGGCAGTCCGGCACCGGCGTGTAGAGGTTCCTGGGCACCCAGTTCAACTCGGCGTGCAGCGCGTGCTCGTTGCCCGCGCAGGCCACCAGGTCGCCGACCTTCACGTCGTCGATCCCCGCGCCGACCTGCTCGACCACCCCGCACAGTGAGTAGCCCAGCGGCGTGTAGGAGTCCAGCTTGCCCATCACCTTGCGGTAGGTGGCGGGCAGCCCGTTGGTGGCCACG
Organism: Kitasatospora sp. NPDC101155; assembly: GCF_044768305.1. Taxonomy (NCBI): domain Bacteria; kingdom Bacillati; phylum Actinomycetota; class Actinomycetes; order Kitasatosporales; family Streptomycetaceae; genus Kitasatospora; species Kitasatospora sp. NPDC101155. The sequence continues at coordinate 34,635 of NZ_JBIWPN010000022.1, forward strand.
CTCTGCATGACCTTGGCCACCTGGTCCGGGCGCGAGCGGGCCTTGCCCACCATCGACATCCCGGCCTCGGACACCTTCATCATCTCGGTGCCGGTGGAGATCAGCGAGTAGACGCTGCGCACCAGCACCCCGCCCGGCTTGCACCCCGGCACCGGAACCTCCAGCACCGACAGCTCGCCGCTCTTGTAGTTCTGCACTACCTGTTTCACCGGAAGTCCCCTCGCTTCTGAGCCCGTTGCTTCTGCGCCGGAATGTAGGCGCTATGCCTTGGTCGCGCCGCGGTACCAGTACTCCAGGGTCAGCACGTGCCAAAGGTGCTTGGAGAAGTCCTGCTGCCCGGCGGCGTCCTCGGCGACGAGCCGCGCCAGCGCGTCGCGGCGCAGGAACCCGGACCGCACGAGTTCCCCGTCGTTGATCACCTCGCGCACCAGCGGGGCCAGGTCCCGGCTCATCCAGGCGCGCAGCGGGGCGCTGAACAGGCCCTTGGGCCGGTACACGATCTCCCGGGGCAGGATCGAGGTGGCCGCCTCCTTGAGGACGGCCTTGCCTTGCCGGCCGACGATCTTGCGGTCGCCGGGGAAGGTGAACGCGGCCTTGACCACCTCGACGTCCACGTACGGCACCCGTACCTCGGTGGAGGCGGCCATGCTGGAGCGGTCGGTGTAGGCGAGGTTCAGGCCCGGCAGGAACATCCGGGCGTCGCCCAGGCACATGCGGTTGACGAAGTCGTCGAGGTCGTTGTCCTGGTAGACGTCCGCGTGCTCGGTCAGCACGTCCTCGACCGTCCCGGCCAGGTCCGGATTGACCAGGGCGAGCAGTTCCTCCTGGTCGTACATGGTGTAGCTGCGTCGGAACGCCGTCTCCTCCGGCAGATCGGCGAAGGAGAGGAACCGCTTCGCGAACCGCACCGACCGCAACCCCCGGCGCGCCGTGGCGACCGGCAGCCGGTCCACGGTCGCGGACAGGCCGCGCCGCAGGGGCCGCGGGATGCGCTGGTAGCGCAGCGCGAGCTGGTTGGCCAGGTGCTTGCGGTAACCGGCGAACAACTCGTCGGCACCCATCCCCGAGAGCAGCACCTTGACCCCGGCCTCCCGGGCGGCCGAGCAGATCAGGAAGGTGTTGATCGCGGCCGGGTCCCCGATCGGCTCGTCCAGGTGGTACGTCATCCGCGGCAGCAGGTCGAGCACGTCCGGGGCGATCTCGATCTCGTGCAGGTCCACGCCGAACCGCTCGGCCACCTGCCGGGCGTAGCGGAGGTCGTCCGGCATCGCCTCGAACCTGGCGTCCTCGGCGCGGAACCCGATCGTGTAGGCGGAGATCCCGGGATGGTCGCGGGCTGCCAGTGCGGTCAGGTAGCTGGAGTCCAGTCCGCCGGAGAGGAAGGTCGCCACGGGGACGTCGGAGAGCAGGTGGCGTCGGGTCGACTCCTCGACGATGGCGGCGAGATCCGGCAGTTCGCCGGCCCTGGCCCGCTCCCGGCCCTCGGCGGCGACGTCCCGCAGGTGCCAGAACCGGCCGCGCTCCACCCGGCCGTCGGGCCGGCACCGCAGCCAGCTCCCCGGCGGCAGCTTCTCCGCTTCGCGGAACGCGCACCGGGAGTCGGGCACCCAGTAGTACAGCAGCGAGGCCACCAGCGCCGCGTGGTCCACCTCCAGCGACCCGCCGGTGGCGGCGGCCAGCGCCTTGAGCTCGGAGGCGAACACCAGGCCCTCACCACGCCGGACCAGGAAGAGCGGCTTGATGCCGAGCTGGTCGCGGGCGAGCACCAGCTCACCGGTCCGCTCGTCGAAGATCCCGAACGCGAACATGCCGCGCAGCCGGGGCAGGCAGTCCGTGCCCCAGCGCCGCCAGGCCTCCAGCAGCACCTCGGTGTCGGAGGTGCCGCGGAAGCGCACCCCGGCGGCCGCCAGTTCGGCACGCAGCTCGGGCGCGTTGTACAGCTCGCCGTTGTACGTCAGGACGAGGCCGTCCGAGACCATCGGCTGGGCGCCGGTCTCGGACAGGTCGATGATGGCCAGCCGGCGGTGCCCCAGGTGCACTTCGCCGTCACCGACGGGGTGGCTGTACCGGCCCGCCCCGTCCGGACCGCGGTGGGCGAGGGTATCGGTGAGCAGGTCGGTCACGACCTTCCCGTCCGGCCATCGGTACGTGCCTGCGATGCCACACATGTCCTACCTCGCCTCCTGATCGCTGTCCGGGACCCGTGCGGTCCACATCGGTAGTCGTTCCGTCCGCCGCCGACCCGTCCGGCTCAGCCGGCCCGGTCGCTCGTCGCGGCCGCGCAGCGCGGTGTGCGGCCCGTCCCACAGCGTGCCGTCGGTCCGGTCACGCGGATCGGGGTCGATCAGCACCACGCCGAGCACCGGTATGCGCTGGTCCGCGAGCTGCCGCGCCACGGTGTGCAGCCAGGCGGCGCTGCCGTGCCCGGCACGCACGACGAGCACGGTCCGGGCGCCGAGGTACCGCAGGTCGGTCCACGCCGTGCCGGGCGCCACCGAGCCGACGCCGAGCCGGCGTTCCTCAGGCGGCACGGCCTCGGCGCGCTCGCCGCGGACCACGGTCGGGTCCCCCGGCTTCGGGCGGCGGCCGGCGAGCTGTTTGCCGGGCAGACCGTCGACGACGACCACCGGCCCCTCCTCCTGCGTCAGTGCCCCGGCGAGGTCCAGGGCGATCGCGCTCGTGCTGCGCGCGCAGCCCAGTTCCAGCAGCGACATCGCTTCCGTGGAGCCGCGCACGGTGCGGGCCAGGGTCGCGGTGAGTCTCGTCCGGGCCGCCCGGCTCCGTCGGAGCTGCCACCGTCCGGCCGACCTGCGGGGCACGCCGCTCAGCTCCGCGATGACCGAGGCGCCGAGGTTCGCCGCGATCTCCCGGCGCAGCACGGGGCGGTCCGCCACCACCGCGCCGACCGCGGCCACCGCGAGCCCGAGGACGAGCCCGAGGACGAGCCCGATCGCGGCGTCGGTGGCGGCGGTCTTCGGCAGGGACTGCCGCACCGCGCGCGGGGCGTCCACGATCTGCGTGCCGGCGACGAGCTGGGGCGTGCCGACCCGCGCCTCCGCGGCGCGCTGGCCGAAGGTGGTGATCTGCGAGGTGAGTTCGTTCCGGCTGGTGTAGAGCGAATCCAGGTTCGGCGGCGTCTTCGCCCCGCTCTGCTGCGATGCGGCGGTGATCGCCTGGTTGACCTGGGCGAGTTCGTCCCGCATCCGGTCACGCTGGTCGAGCAGGGCCTTGGCCTCGGCGTCCGCGGCTTCCTGGATCCGCCGCACGTGGTCCGCGACGAACGCGTCGGCCAGCGCCTTGGCCCGGGCCGTCGCCTCCGCGTCGCTGTGACCGGTCACGGTGATCTGCAGCAGGTTGTTGGTCAGGCCGACAGCCCCGTAGTCCCGCATGAAGTCCTCCGGTTTCTCCGAGGACCCGAGGGACTTCAGGGCCTGGCCGGCGATCCCCGTGGTCTGCAGCAGAGCGGCGTCGGTGCGGATCAACGTTCCGGGGTCGTTCGGCTGGTCCGCCTGATGCGCGACCAGCACCGTGGCCACCGCGCTCGGCGGCGGCGGCCGCAGGACCGCCAGCGCCGCGCCGAGCAGCAGCCCGAGCAGCGCCATGGCACACCAGAGGCGGCGGCGCCTGCGCACCGCGACCACCAGCGCCTGAAGGTCCAGCAGTGGAGCGGCCGGCGCCTCCGAAGCCGTACTCGTCGTCACCCCGAACCTCTCCCCGCCTCGTCGCCGACCGCGAGCGCCGGCGTGGCGGCGACCACGGGCACCGGCTCGGCGCCGTCCGGACGACGGTCGGCGGAGCGCGCCGGACGGTCCCGGACCGTGCCGGCGACGACGATGCCGACGACCTCGTGCCCGGCGTCCGCACACGCCCCGGCGATGCCGGCGAGCTCCCCCGCGGTCCAGCTGGCCGCGCTGAGCACGACCAGGGCACCGGACTCCTCGCCGGGGTCCGGCACCAGCGGCCGGGATACCGGAACCCCCACCACCCGCAGCAGCGGATCGCCCCCCGCCTCGGCGACGAGCTGCCCGGCGGCCCGGTGGGCCAGCTCGTCGCCGTCCGGGACGACCACCAACAGTCGCCGGGGGCTCGGCAGTTGGTCCCGGAGATGGGCGCACACCCGCTGGTAGCGGAGCTGCCTGCTGGCCTCGTCGCCGGAGGCGTGCGGGGTCGGCAGGTCCCACCGGACGTCGGTGCCCAGCAGCCGGCGGACCAGGGCCCGCGGGCCACGGCCCTCCGGCCGGTGCGCGGGCCGTTCACCGGGTACGTCGACGGTGCCGAGGAGCGCCGAGCCCAGCGCCGCGGCGATCTCCGGTTCGGTGCGCAGCCGACGGCTCATCCGTGCGGCGGTGAGATGGCCGATGACCGCGAGCAGGACGAACAACAGCGCCCCGGCGACGACGAGTTGCGTCCTGGTCGGTGGTGCCTCGCCGGTCGGTCGGGCCGCCGACCCCATGACGACCATGTTGGCCTTGTTGGCGGCCGGGTCGACCTGGTCCAGCTTCTTGATGGCGTCCTGCAACGAGGTGCGCAGCTTCTCCAGCTCGCTGCGGGTCTGCACGCTGTCCATGGTCTGCCCCGGACCGGCCGCGGCGGCCAGGTCGGTGATGCGGCGGCTGGCCTGCACCACCAGCTGCCGCAGCGCCTCGGGCTGCGCCGCTTCGGGGTCGGCGCTGTCGCCCGCGATCCGCGCGGCGAAGGTGACGAACTGCTGGGCCACCTGATCGGCGAGTTGCTGGGCGTGTTCCGGGGTGTCGGCCGTACCGGAGATCTTGATGATGTTCCCGTCCGCGGCCGTGGCGCTCACCCGGTCCCGCAGCTTGCTGCCGCTGCCCCCGGCCCAGCCGAGCGTGACGGCCGCGCGGTCGACCACCACCGAACTGGTCGCGATCTCCGCCTGCGTCAGCAGCTCGCGGTCCTGCCACACCCCCGGCAGCAGGACCGATGCCGACGTCGTGTAGCTCGGCGGGAACAGCAGGGAGGTGCCGTAGCCGACGAGCGCACCCACCACGGCGAGGACGGCGAGAAGCCGCCAGCGCCGACGGAGGATCCGACCGATCGTGGACAGGCGTATCGTTTCGTCGCTCAACGGCGCGGCCTTCTCCCGGGCCGGTCCGGGGAGCCCGCCGACACCGGAGCGTGGCCACGGCAGGCGGCGGCGTAGGCGTCGAGCAGCGACCGCTGGGAGTTCCGCCAGGAGAGCGGCCCGTTGATCCGCTCCTGGCCGAGCTTGCCCATCAGGGCCCGCTTCTCCGGATCGTCCATCAGCAGCGCTACGAGCCTGGCGAACTCGGCCTCGTCGTTGGCGGGCGCGTAGAGGGCGGCGTCGCCGGCGGAGACCCGCGCCTCCCGGAGGTCGAACGAGACGATCGGCCGACCCATCACCATGTACTCCAGGACCTTGTTCATGGTCGACACGTCGTTGAGCGGATTGCGCGGGTCGGGGGAGAGGCACACGTCCGCGGTGGACAGGTAGCGCACCAGGTCGGCGTCCGGAACCCGCCCGGTGAACTGCACCTGCTCCGAGAGCCCGAGCTGCCGGGACAGCTCCACCATCGCGTCGAAGGTGTCGCCGCCGCCGACGAACACCGCGTGCCAGTCGGTCCGCCCGAGCTCGTCGCGCAGCTTCGCGAGGGCCCGCAAGGCGTAGTCGACGCCGTCCTGGGGGCCCATGACGCCGAGGTAGCACAGCAGATGGGGCTTGCCGCGCTTGAGTTCCGGCTCGGGCGGTACCGGCTGGAACCGGTCGGTGTCGGGTGCGCTGCGCACCACGAAGACGTCCTCCGGCCGACGGCCGCCACGGCGCAGCGCGACGTCCCGGTAGCTCTCGTTCGTGGCGAGCACGACGTCCGCGGCCCGGTACGTCCACCGTTCCAGCGCGCACACGGCGCGGTAGAGCAGGTCCTTCCCGCGGTCGAACCGGGAGAGGTACAACTCGGGCACCAGGTCGTGCTGGTCGAACACGAACCGCGCGCCGCGCCGTTTCATCAGCAGGGCCGGAAGGAACAGCAGGTCGGGCGGGTTGCAGGCGTGGACCACGTGGACCGGGCCGACCTTGCGGGCCAGTCGGACGGTGTGCCACAGCGCGGTTCCGTACTCGCGCAGGTAGCCGGCCGGCCCTCCGGTGGCCGCCTGCAGCGGGTACCGGTGGATCCGCACCCCGTCGATCTCCGCTTCCGGCTCCGTGTCCCGCTTGCTGCCCTGGGGGCAGATGACGTGGACCTCCCAGCCCGCGTCGCGCAGCGTCGTGCACTCCTGCCACACCCGCCGGTCGAAGGGCACCGACAGGTTCTCCACCAGGACCAGCGCGCGACGGGCCCGCCCGTCGCGGCTGGCCGTGTCATGAAACGACGTGTTACCAAGCAAGGCCCATGTACCCCGGTTCGGTCCGGCGCGCCTCGGCGTCGGGAAGGCGGATGAGGTCGACGATCATCGGGCCGTCGCCATGGGGCAACGCCGACAGCACGGCCGGGTCCTTGGTCCCGACCACGCACACCTCGGCGTGGTCGAGCACCTCGTCGACGGACTGCGCGAGCAGCTGCGCGAGGTGCGGCAGCCGGGTCTCGATGTACTCGCGGTTCGCGCCGAGCAGCCGGGAGAGGTTCACGTTGGGGTCGTAGATCCGCAGGTCGTAGCCCTTGCCGAAGAGCCTCTCGGCCAGCTCGACGAGCGGGCTCTCGCGGAGGTCGTCGGTGCCGGGTTTGAAGGACAGGCCGAACAGGCCCACCCGGCGCTTGCCGGTGCGCTCCACCAGCTCCACCGCGCGCTGCAGATGATCGGAGTTGGAGGGCAGCACGTGGGAGAGGATGGGCACCGAGACGTCGGCCCTCCGCGCCGCGTGGACCAGGCTGCGCAGGTCCTTGGGCAGGCAGGAGCCGCCGAAGGCGAAGCCGGGCCGCAGGTAGGCGGGGCTGATGTTCAGCTTGCGGTCGGCCAGGAACACGTCGATCACCTGGTGCGAGTCCACCCCGAGTGCCTGGCACACCGCGCCCAGCTCGTTCGCGAAGCCGATCTTGAGGCCGTGGAACGCGTTGTCCGCGTACTTGATCGCCTCGGCCGTCGGGACCGGCACCCGGAACACCTCGCCGGGGAGCCCGTCGTACAGCGCCGCGACCACGTCGCCGCTCGCCGGGTCGAGCTCGCCGATGACGGTCTTGGGCGGGTCGAAGAAGTCCCGCACGCTCGTGCCCTCGCGCAGGAACTCCGGGTTGACCGCGACCCCGAAGTCCACTCCGGCCGTGCCGCCGGTGTGCTTCTCCAGGATCGGCACCAGCAGGTTAAGGCAGGTGCCCGGGAGCATGGTGCTGCGGAACACCACGGTGTGCCGCCCGCCCCGCTCGGCCACCGCGGCACCGATCTGCTCGGCGACCCGCTCCAGGTACGTGGTGCACAGGCTGCCGTTGGGCTCCGACGGCGTGCCCACGCAGACCAGCGACACCTCGCTGCCCATGATCGCTTCGCGGACGTCGCCGGTGGCGCGTAACGCCCCGGTCCGCACGACCTCGGCGATCAGCTCGCCGATCCGCTCCTCGACCACCGGGGCCTTGCCGTCGTTGACCAGGTCGACCTTCACCTGGTTCACGTCCACCCCGATGACCTCGTGCCCCAGACTGGCCAGGCACGCGGCCGACACGCAGCCCACGTAGCCGAGCCCCAGGACGCTGATCCTCATGACCCGTTCCTCCCCTCGGGCAGGCCCTTGTGGCCGGCCATCCGCGCGCCGATCGGACGACGCCCCCCACGCATCAGTAGGCCCCCTGCCCCTGAAGCACCGCACGCAGCGTCTTCCAGAGAATCACCGCGTCAAGGGCGAGCGACCAGTCCTCCACGTACCGCAGGTCCAGCCGGACCGCCTCCTCCCACGGCAGGTCGCTGCGCCCGCTGATCTGCCACAGGCCGGTGAGCCCGGGCTTGACGAGCAGCCGTCGCCGGATGTCCGGTCCGTACGCGGCGGACTCCTCCGGCAGCGGAGGCCGCGGACCGACGAGCGACATGGAGCCGGTGAGCACGTTGAGGAGCTGCGGGAGCTCGTCGATCGAGTACCGGCGCAGCACTCCTCCCACCCGGGTCACCCGCGGATCCCGGCGGAGCTTGAACAGCAGGCCGGCGCCCTCGTTGCGGTCGGCCAGCTCGGCGCGTGCCCGGTCGGCCCCGACGACCATGGTGCGGAACTTGACCAGGGTGAACTCACGGCCGTCCTTGCCGACCCGGTGCTGCCGGTAGAACGCCCCGCCCCGGCTGTCCACCCGCACGAGCAGTCCGACGATCACCATCAGCGGCGCGAACAGGACCAGCAGGACCGCGGCGCCCAGTCGGTCGACGACCTCCTTGACCGCCCGGGGGCCCCCGGTGAAGGTCGGCATGCTGACCCTCAGCATCGGGATCCCGAGCACCGCGTCGACGTGCAGCCGCGGGCCGGCCACCTCCATCAGCACCGGCGCCACGACCATCTCGGCGTCGCCGCCTTCGAGGTTCCAGGCCAGCCGCTGCAGCCGGTCCGGTGTCCAGTGCGGGTCCGGTGTGACCGCGACGACGCGGTAGCCGTCGCGGCGGACGTGGTTGGCGACGTCCGTCAGTCGGCCGACGACCGGCACTCCGTCCAGTCGGTCACCGCCCGGCCCGAGATCGTACGGTGTGCACACCGCCTCCACCCGCCAGCCGAGGTGCGGGAACTTGCGGGTCCGGGTGATCAGGTCGCGCACGGTGGCCGGGCTCCCGGCAGCGAGCACCGGGCGCAGGCACCGTCCGACGTTGCGCTGTTTGTGCAGCCAGAGGCGCAGCAGATACCGCTCGGTCATGGTGACGACCGTGATCGCCGGGATCGCGACGAAGATCCAGAGCTTGATGTTGTGCGAGGTGAGGGCGATTCCGCCGAGCGCCAGTACGACGGCCGCCGTGAACAGTGCGCGGCCGAGCCGGCGGAATTCCTCGGCGCCCTGGCCGAGCACGGCCGGGGCCCACGACCGGGTCATCGCCAGCGCGCCCAGCACCAGCAGCTCGGTGCCGAAGGCGAGGATTCCCCATTTCTCGTGCCAGTTGGCCGCGTCCCGAACCCCGAAGAAGCCGCCTATCGCCGCTACCACGAAGGCGGTGGCCACGGTGTCACTGATGATCACAGTACGGCGGTACTGCTGCTCCCAGTCGATCTCGGGCCGGCTGATTGTCCCGTTCCTCGGACGCCCCCGCGCCGGTAGAAACGGGCTGACTAATGCTCCTTCCCCCTGCTCCACAGCCCTCTCCAGGTCACCAGTGGGTTCCACGTGTTCGCTCCACACGGTTCCTCCCCCCGGGAGGCTCGCGCCTCCCGCACCTGATTCCTCCCCTAGGGAGGCCTCGCCTCCCGTGCTGCGCTGTTCCTGTCTCCGGGAGATCCAGCCCCCCTGTGAATGGCAAATCGGCTTGTTGCAGCGCTACCTGAACGTTCCACCCAGGCGCCGGCGGACTCGCGTGCCCTGCCGGAGTCCCGAGGTGCGCGGGAAACCGTCGACGGTTGCTCTCCACACTCGAGGACCGTCTCGGGCGCCAGGAATTGATCAACCCCACGTCTGCCGCCGGGGACGCGATTACGGGCCGTCCGCAGCGCCGGACCTGCAGATCATTGTTCGTCGCCTCGCGACCGACCGTGCGAAGCGAAAATCAATCTAGAGCATCTGGGCCACCCAATGAGGGGGATGTGTGAAACACGTGCTCTTGATTTGAAGTCGGATCTACGAAACGGTGACGGCCGACGGGTGTCTCGAAGGCGAAGACGTGCGGTGCGACCTGCGATGACGGGGGTTCTCCGGGCTGCCGGCACCGGCGATCCCGAGGCGTCCCGCCGCTGCCGGCCGGGCCGTGGGACTCGTGGGTGGCCGGGCGGCTCGGCCGATCGGCTCATTCCATCGGTCCCACCGGCGCTGATCAGCGCGCCCCGGTGCCGTGGCCGATGGGCCGCTGGAGTGATGTGCGGCGACATGGTCGCCGATCCGGGCGTGAATGGTTTGCGGAGCCATTTCCTGCATCGCATGATCGGCCGTGTTGGTCTTTTTCGATGTCGGGCAGTCGGTGCGGTGTCCCGTGCGCCCGCTCCCGTCCGGTCGCACGGGCGGCCCGGGAGTCGCGGTCCACGTCAGAGAGGGACGGCATGTCGCAACGCTTCGGCAGGACCCGCTGGAAGCGCTTCGCCGTCATCCTGCTGCCGTGTCTCGCGGCCACCGCGGCCCTCGTGGTCGGGGTGGCCCAGAACGCGCTCGGTGCGTCGTTCCTCATCTCAGGGGAGGAGTTCAAGCTCTTCGCCGACGAGCTCGACGGTGAGGGCTTCAGCCTGTACGGCACGGTGGACCTCACCCGCGAGCACGACCCGGTGCCGGTCATGGTCACGGGGTTCGAGTCCGCCACGATCCGCGGGCTCTGCCAGTCCGCCGTCTTCCCGATCCCGGTGCTCGGCACCTTCACGCTGCGGCTCACCGGCGACAAGCGGGAGGCCACCGCGAAGGAGTTCTTCATCGACTCGAAGACCCTGACGGCCGACCAGTCGACCGCCCATCGCCTCGACATCGGGGTCGCCGCCGGAGCGCTCACCAAGGGCGAAGTCAGCCGGGGCGATCGGGACTCGCGCTTCTTCAACCCCAACAGCCTGGCGCAGCAGGCAAGTTCGATCAAGCTGACCGACGTGCGGGTGACCGCGGTCGCGGTGGCGGCCGGCAGCTTCGATGTTCCGGGGCTGGGCGTGTCGCTGGTGCGCGGCCGGGACGAGTGCTTCTGACCCGTCGGCCCGCTGACCCGATACCCCGGTGATCCGCCTCAATCCCACTGACAGCACAGGGAGTTGCCACGTGTGGAAGAAGACCGCGGCCTCGTGGTCCCGGCCGGGCGAGGCGATCGCCGCGGCCCGCTGGGAGTTCCGGGTCTGGCGCGGCACCCGCCCCTTCTGGGCCGGACTGCTGACGTTCGTTGGCGGCCTGCCGATCCTCTACTTCCCCTTCCCCTACGCCCACTTCAGCCTGGGTGGGCTCGGCCTGGCGCTCTCCACCACCGCGGGCGCGGGCTCACTCCTCATCGGGAGCCTGCTGATCACGCTGGGTTTCACGCTCTGGTTCCAGCAGCAGGTGCGGATCTTCGCCGGGGTCGCCGCGATCCTGCTCTCACTGCTCTCCGTGCCGGTCGCCAACTTCGGCGGCTTCTTCCTGGGCGTGCTGCCCGGGCTCATCGGCGGCTCGCTGGCCTGTGCCTGGGCTCCGCCCTCCGTGCGCCCTGAGGTCGGTGGTGATCGCGGCGTCGGTGGTCACGCGCTCGGCGCGGAGGGTGATGGCGTGGGGCGGGACATCGGTGGCCTGGCGGGGCCGGGGCTTTCGGAGTAACGGCGACAGGGCCCGTGCCGCGCGGGTTGCGCGGGCGCGGGCCCTGTCGGGGTCATCCTGGTGGTCCCTGTCCGGCCCCCAGGGTGCGGGGGGTCAAGGTCGCCGGTGCTGCTGGGGGTTGGTTTAGTACCAGTGGTGGTTCTGCCAGAAGGTCCAGGCGGCGTTGGGGCTGCCGTAGCGGGTGTTCATGTAGTCCAGGGCCCACTTGATCTGGGTGCGCGGGTTGGTCTTCCAGTCGGCGCCGGCGGAGGCCATCTTGGAGGCGGGCAGGGCCTGGCCGAGGCCGTAGGAGCCGGAGCTGGGGTTGGTCGCGGTGACGTTCCAGCCGGACTCGTGGGAGATGATCTGGCTGAAGGAGGCGAGCTGGTCGGCCGGCACCATCTTGGCGGCGAGCGCCTGCGGGGAGGCGTCGGCGGCGGAGGCGACGGCGGGGACCACGGCGGCACCCAGGGCGGTCAGTCCGGCGGTGCCGGCGAGGATCGCGGCGGAGGTGCGCATACGCAGCTTGAACGTGGGCATATAGACCTGGACCTCAATCGGGTTGGGCCGGGTCGCTCCCCGCCTTGGACCGTGGCCGGACAGGGGCCGAACGGTCGCGGGGGCGACTCGGCGATGAGCCGTTCACCGGAGGGACAGGAGCCGGTGGGGCTTGTTGCAGCAATTGTTGCCAGGTGGGATCGGTTTCCGACAAGACCCCGTTGTTACGATCCGCTGTCGTAGACCACGGGTTCGCCGGGGCCGGTCGCGGGGCGCGTGGTGTGGTCGATCACTGGGCTGAGCTGGGCGGATGCTGCGGCATGAGGGCGCGGGTGGTGTCGGTGGCGGCCACTATCGCGGGTCGTAGGCTGTTTCGGGTGTGAGCGGGCTCACGGTTTATGTCAGGGTTTGCCCGTTTTGTCCGTCACTGGCCGGGTTGCCGCCCGTGCTCTGAGTGCAGACGATCTTCCCGGGCTGAGGCCCCCGTCACACCGTTGTCGCTCCGTGCATGCCCCCGGCTCCGACGGCTCCGCCCCGCCCGGGTCGGCGCGCTGACGGCGAGGCGTGGAGCGAGCGTGCGTGGGGCGGGGGAGCCGTGGGGCGAGAGGTCGGCCAGAGCACGGCGGGCGCGAGCTCGTCGGTGCCGGGGTGCTCGGTGGCGGGCCCCCGCATCAGTCGCTGGGGCCTGCGGGCGACCAGGTAGCCGAGCCCGACGAGGGTGACCAGTCCGACGCCGATCAGTGCCGCCCACGCCTGGTACCAGGGCGCGCCGGGCGGGGCCAGGATGGTCCGCGGCCAGCAGATGTTGACCACTTCCAGGCCGGTCCAGAGCACCGCGAGGGCGTTCAGCGGTGTGCCCCAGCGGCCGAACGAGACCAGCCCGGCCGGCTTCCAGGTGCCGCGCAGCCGGGCGATCAGCGCGGCCGCGGTGAGCAGGAAGAACGGCAGGAAGGTCGCGGCGCTGCCGAAGGTGATCAGACTGCCGATCGCGGTGCTCTTCAGCCCGAGCGGGAGCGCGGCGCAGCTGACCGGGGTGGCGGTGAGCAGGCCGCCGATCGGGGCCTTGTGCCGGTTGACCCTCCTGACCTGGCCGGAGAACGGGAAGACGCCGTCCCGGACGAGGACGGCAGGCCCCAGGCGGGTACGACTGCGGGTCAGTCCTCGGTCGGGGTGTCGGCCGACCCGTCCGCGAGGGTGAGGTGGGCCGCCATCTCCTCGTGGGTGGGGGCCGGCGGCAGGGTGCGGGCGCGTTCCGGGCGCAGCCCGTCGAGGAAGACGCCGAGGTGTCGTGCGGCCAGCGCGGCGGCCTGCTCGGGCGGGAGGTGGGGCAGGGGGCGGCAGATCAGGGCGGCGGTGGTGATCAGGTCGACGACGGTGACGTCGGGGCGGAGGGCCTGGCGGGCGCGCCCTTCGGCGAGGATCTCCTCCAGCGTGGCGGCGATCTCCCGTTGCAGTTCGCGGGCCTGGGGATCGTTCGTCCTGGGGCCCCCGATGAGCGGCAGTGAGAGCAGGTCGCGGTTGTCGATCAGGCCCTGAAGAAAGGTCTCCACGGCCGCGAGTGGATCGGTGCGTGCCGTGTCGGCCGCCGAGCGGGCGGTGTCGAGCGCGAGGGTGAATCCGTCCAGGGCGACCTGGGCGATCAGGGCGTCGCGGTCGGGGAAGCGTCGGTAGAGGGTGGCGATGTTGACGCCGGCCCGGCGCGCGATCTCGTCCAGGGGGACAGCGGTGCCCGACTCGCGGAAGGCGGTGCGCGCCGCGGCCAGGATCTGGGCGCGGTTGCGCGCGGCGTCGGCGCGCAGTCGCGGGGTCCCGCCTCGCCCTGGAGTGCTGCCGGTCACCGTGGTCCACCTCTGCTGTCGTCTGCCGTCCTGCCCTGCGTGCGTGCCGAGCGTACGACAATCGGGATAAGTGAAGGATTTCCTGCGGTTAGTGTTAGCCTCGTCGTGCCGCCTGAGGGACACGACGGCTGGAACCAGAGCCTTTGCCGCTCCTGTGCTCGCGCACCGGTGGCGGCAGGAAGGAACGAAGACCCATGGCATCAGTGGGCAGCAGCCGCTTCGCGGGCAAGGTCGCGGTGGTGACCGGAGGCAGTCGGGGGATCGGCGCCGCGGTCGCCGTGCGGCTGGCGGCGGAGGGAGCGGCGGTCGTCATCGGCTACCGCGGCAACCAGCAGGCGGCGGACGAGGTGGTGGCCGCGCTCGCGGCCGACGGCGGCAGGGCGCTCGCCGTGCGCGCGGACGTTGCCGACCCCGAGCAGACCAAGGCCGTGATCGAGCGGGCGGTGTCCGAGTTCGGGCAACTGGACGTGCTGGCCTCGTGTGCCGGCATCGAGCACTTCGACGCCCTGGAGAACATCACCCCGGCCGACTTCGACCGCGTCTTCACCGTGAACACCCGCGGCCAGCTGTTCGCCGTCCAGCACGCCGCCGCCCACATGCGCGAGGGCGGGCGGATCGTGCTCACCTCCTCGGTGAGCGCCTCCCGCGCGGTGTTCGGCCACACCCTGTACGCCTCGTCCAAGGCCGCCGTGGAGTCCATGGTCCTCAACCTGTCCGCGGAACTGGGCCGGCGCGGCATCACCATCAACGCCATCGCCCCCGGCGGCACCGCCACCGACATGGCTGCGGAGCACGCCGCCAGCTACCAGCACCCCCAGCTCAGGGAGTCGATGCCGCTCTCCCAATGGCTGTCCGTCCACGGCGCACTCGGGCGCCTGGCCCAGCCCGAGGAGGTCGCCGCGGGCTACGCCTTCCTCGCCTCCGACGACGCGGCCTACATGACCGGCCGCACACTGCCCATGGACGGCGGCTTCTTCTAGAAACAGACTCCCGTGCCGAGCCGGCCCGACGGTCGCGCCTGCCCGGGCCGACTCGGCACGGGTGTTTCACGAGCAAGTCCCCACGGCCGAATCCCAGTTGGCGCCGACCACCGTCCCCCACCGCACGCCGCGCGTCAGCGGCAGACACACCCATGCACCACACCACGCCCCCGTCCCCGCACCCGTACCCCGAGGCCGCCGAGCCGACTCCGTCCGTTCCGCCACCCGACCGGCCGGCGTCGCCGTCCGTCGACGAGCCGACCGTTCCCCACCCGCAGGCCGCGGAGGGACACGGCCGCCACGCGCTGCTCGACACCGAGCCCGGTATCGCCGCTCCCGTGCTCGCCGCGGGTGCCGGACTGCTCAAGGCCATGCTCGTCCCGGTGGTGACGGCGCTGGCGATCGGGACCGCGTTCGTCGCCGTGTACCTGGCGGCCTTCCACGCACCCACGGCCCACCACCAGCCGCTGGGCATCGCCGCCTCCGACCAGCAGGCCGCCCGCGCCGAACTCGCCCTGAACGACAGTGCGCCCGACGCCTACACCTTCCACCGCTACCCCAGTGCCGCCGCCGCCCGCGACGCCGTCGCGCACGACCGGGTGCCCGCCGCCCTGGTCACCGAGGGCAACAGCACGGTGCTCCTCGCGGCGGGCGCCCAGGGCCCGTCCACCGTCGGAAGCCTGCAGGCCGCCGCCACCGCGGCGGCCGGCCATCCAGTGGCGGTCCAGGACGTGGTGCCGCTGGCCTCCGGCGACAGCCGCGGACTGTCGGTGTTCTACGCCGCCTTCGGCGTGGTCCTGGCCGGCTTCCTGTTCTCGGTGGCCTCCTACCAGATCGCCCCGCGCCTGCCCCTGGCCGCCCGGGTGGCCTCCACCGTGGTCTTCGCGACCGCGAGCGGCACCATGGTCGCGCTCATCGGCCACCAGGCCCTGCACGCCCTGCCGGCCGCGTTCATCACCGTGGCCCTGATCGCGGGCCTGTTGGCGATGGCCACCGCCACCGCGGCCGGAGTGCTGCTGCGGCTCTTCGGCCCCCTCGGCATGCCGGTGGCGTCGGTGGTGCTGCTGATCCTCGGCAACGCCACCTCCGGCGGCATCCTGCCGCCCTCCTTCCTGCCGCCGTGGCTGGCCCCACTGGCGCAGATCATGCCCCCGGCTGCCGCCGTACGCGCCCTGCGCGGCGCCGGTTACTACCACTCCGCACACCTGACCGGCGGCCTCGTCCTGCTCGCCGCCTGGATCCTCGGCTGCCTGGCCGTCCAGTACGTCCTCGACCTGCGGGCCGCCCGGAAGGCGGCGGCCGCGGTGTGACCGCTCCGGCTGCGCGGACGGCCGCCAGGAGGAGAGTCGGCAGGGCCCTGCGGGTCTGACAATTCTGCGGGTCCGGTGCGAGGTGGTCGCCGAAGAATCGGTCGCCCCCCGGGCCGTCACCCTCACGGGCCTGGCCGGTGGCCGGGCCGGGGCCCGGGGCAACGCCGGCCACTGGCTTCACCAAGCCGGGGCGCGGCTCGCCGCCTCGGCGGTCCATGCGGGCGGGTGAGGCGCACCGGGCCGGGCCGTGGGAGGGCCGGCCCGGCGCGAAGGCCGATGCCCGGCGCTGAAGGGCCGACCCTGCTTCTCCGGGACGGGGACTTCGACGTCGGGCATCCCGCGAGGTCCCGCGCAAGGCAGCCCTGCGTACGGCCTGATGGGGCGTCACTGGAGCGCGAACGGGACGGCAGTGGCCACCCACGCGGATCACGGGCGGGTGGCCTCGTGATGTCGGTCACCCCCCGGCGCCGCCGCCCGTCGATCCGCCCTGAAGCAGAAGGAAATGTCCGATGACGGCGTCATGAATTGATCTCCGAATCGCCCCTTGGGCCGGGAGGAGCAGTACCGACCGGGTGTTGCGCACGATAGATTCCCAACCGTCGGCGCTCGGTGCCCTGTTGTGGGCGTACGCCGCACTTGCCCCATCACCCCTGCTCCTGCGTTCGCCCGTCTCGTCAGGCTGAGCGAACACGGCGCCTCCAGAGGTCTCGGGTAAGCGCTTTCCAGGAGAGAGGGAATCCCACGTGACCACCCGTCCGAACCGCCGCCCGAGAGTGCTGCGCGCGCTCGGCGGCCTCGCCGCCGCGCTCTCCGTCGCCGGCTCCCCGGCCGCGCAGGCCTCGGCGGCCAGTTCGCTGCCCACCCCGGACCACGTCGTCATCGTGATGATGGAGAACGAGGACTACGGTGCCGTCATCGGGAACACCGCCCAGGCGCCGTACATCAACTCCCTCGCTCGGCAGGGCGCTTCGTTCAGCGACGCACACGGTGAGTGGCACCCGAGCCTGCCGAACTACTACGCGCTGCTCTCCGGTTCGACCCAGGGCCTGACCAACAGCACGCCCCCGCCCGTCGGTTCGGTCAACGCCGACAACCTGCCCAACGAACTGGCCGCCCACGGCTACAGCTTCGCCGACTACTCCGACGAGGCCACCCCCGCCGCCTGGCTGCGCTTCGCCGACCTGGCCGGGACCGCGACGGCGCCGAACCCGGTCGACAAGTGGCTCCACTGCCCCTCCCCGACGCCCGGCCAGGCCTGCGGCTTCCCGACCGACGCCAATGGCTACGCCAACCTGCCGACCGTCACCTTCGCCCACGGCAACGCCTCCGAATCCATGCACGACGGCAATGTCCTCGGCGGCGACACCTGGGTCAAGAACACCTTCGGCGGCTACGCGGACTGGGCGAGGACCCACAACAGCCTGCTGCTCGTCACCTGGGACGAGGACAACTTCACCCAGGCCAACCACATGCCGACCGTTCTCTACGGCGCCAACGTCAAACCCGGCAGCTACAGCGAGACGATCAACCACTACAACATGCTGCGCACCATCGAGGACATGTACGGCCTGCCGTACCTGGCCAACGACGCCAACGCGGCCCCGATCCTCGACACCTGGGGCTCGACCACCTTCGGCACCGGCAGCGGCCCCGGCCCGGTCACCGGCCTCGACAACTGGTGCCTCGACGACAAGGGCAGCAGCACCGCCGACTTCGACCCGGTCACGCTCTACTCGTGCACCGGCAACGCCAACCAGGCCTGGACGATGCCCGGCGACGGCACGGTCCAGGTCTTCGGCAAGTGCATGGACGTGCTGCACAGCGGCACCGCCAACGGCACCGTCGTCCAGCTCTACCACTGCAACGGCGGCGGCGCCCAGCAGTGGGTCGCCCAGGCCGACGGCACCCTGATGAACCCGCAGTCCGGCCGGTGCCTGGACGATCCCGGCGCCAGTCTCGGCAGCCCGCAGCTGATCATCTGGGACTGCAAGGCCGGGGCCAACCAGCTCTGGCGCCTGCCCTCCTGACAGGGCGCACGCCCCACGCCTACCATGCACACATCAGGCCTGTTGTCGGACCGCGCCTTCGGCAGTTCGGCGACAGGCCCGCGCGTGTGCGCACCCACCCTCACCACCACGTCCGGGAATGACCATGAGAAGACCTGTGATCCGCGCCCTGGCGGCGGCAACAGCCCTGTTCGCGTTCGCCATGGCAACCGTCGGGGGTACCGCGACGGCGTCGGCTGACACCACGGCCACCACCGCCGCGCCCACTGTCCTGACCGGCGCCCAGCTGGCGGCCTCCTGGGACGGCCCGCTCAGCACCCGGGGGCGGTACATCGTCGACGCCTCCGGCAACCGCTTCAAGCTGAAGGCGGGCAACTGGGCGGGAGCGCAGGGGACGTGGGAGGGTAGCGGCTCGACCACCGACCCTGCGAACAACCAGGCCGGCCAGGTCTCGTACAACCTCCCGCTCGGGCTGGACCGCGCGCCGATGGGCGAAATCCTCAACGGGTTCCACCAGTTGGGGATCAACAGCATCCGGCTGCCGTTCGCGAACGCGCTGATCCACGACACCTCGACGGTGCCGGACGTGGCGGTGGCGGCCAATCCGCAGCTCAAGGGCAGGACCCCGCTGCAGGTCTATGACGCCGTGGTGGCGGCGCTCACCGCCGACGGCCTCGCGGTGATCCTCAACAACCACACCACCAGCTACCGGTTCTGCTGCGGCCTGGACGGCAACGAGCGCTGGAACAGCGGTCAGAGCACCCAGCAGTGGGAGGACGACTGGGTGTTCATGGCCAACCGGTACAAGGCCAACAAGCGTGTCGTCGGCGCCGACCTGCGCAACGAGGTCCGCCGCGACACCTGGGACGACCCCAACTGGGGCATGGGCGACAGCCATGACGAGAACGCCGCCTTCGAGGAGGCCGGCAACCGGATCCTCCAGGCCGACCCCGACATGCTGATCATCATGGAGGGCATCAACTGGTACGGCATCCCGTCCGCCCTCTTCTCCCACGGCCGCCCGATGCTCACTCCGGTCGCCACGCTCTCCAACACCCTGATCAACTCCGGCAAGCTGGTCTACGCCGCCCACTTCTACGCCTACACGGGACCGGCCAACACGGGTGCCGGCAGCGGCCTTGGCGCGACCGGTGACCCGCGCTACGAGGACTTCACGCCGGACCAGCTGGCCTCGGTGGTCAACCAGGAGGCGCTGTTCGTCACGCAGGCCGGCCAGCATTTCACGGCGCCGGTGTGGGTGAGCGAGTTCGGTGCGGGCGGGCGCGGCTCGACCGACGCCAAGGAGCAGGCCTGGTTCCGCAACTTCACCGACATCCTGGTCGCCAACGACACCGACTTCGCCGTATGGCCGCTGGTCGGCTGGCAGAACGCCGGTGTGCCGCAGGACAGTTGGGCGCTGCTCTCGTACGACGCGAACGGCGGACAGCTGTCGTTGGAGGACCAGGGCGACTGGCGGGCCGCCGACTGGAACAAGCTGGTGAACGCGCCCTCGTACACCGGGCAGGTCGCGAAGTCCGCGCACTGGAACCAGCTCAACCTGGACCACGGCGACTACAACGTGTCGGCCCGCATGACGGCGCTGCCCGACTGGAGCGGCGGCAACCGCAAGGGCGACTGCCCCGACGGTGAGCGCCTGATCGGCCTCGGCCGCAGCGACAGCCGGGGCCTGTGCACCGACGGCGGCGAGCCGGCCACGGGCGCAGGGGACTGGGTGACCGTCACCGACGAGCGGTACGTCACCGAGGGCGACTGGGCATCCGGCTACAACAAGCTGCAGTGCCCGGACAACACCTTCGCCGTCGGATACGCCGTGCACAGCAACGCCATGTCCGCCCTGCTGTGCGCCCCGTCCGCCGCGAAGCTGCCGCTGACCGGCCGCGACGTCTGGTTCGACCACGCCGACAACCGCCCTTCGACCTCCACCGGCTCCGACTCGGCGGCGAGCGACTGGGCGCCGGGCTACTACAAGGGCCAGTGCGCCTCCGACGAGTACGTGGCGGGCGTCGCGTACACCTGGAAGTGGCTCCACTACGGCGTCCCGGACGCCCTGCTCTGCCGCCCGCTCGGCTGAGCGCACGACCCCGACGGGCAGCCCGGCCGATTCGGCGGTCGGGCTGCCCCCTCCACGTTCGATCGTTCGACTCCGAAGCGGACATGGGAAGTTCACGACGCAGCCGGTATATCTTCGCCCGCTGCGGGAACCTAGGTAAACGCTTTCCTGACACCGTGTTGGCTACACAACACCGCGCTCCCTCCCCAGATCCGGAAGGACCCAACGTGGCCAAACGCAAGCTCGTGCTGCCTGCCGTCGCGACGACCGCCCTGCTCGTGTTCTCCGGCTGCGCGCTGAACGTCGCGGCGGCGGCGCCCGCCGCCGCCGACACCGCGCCGGCGCCGTCCCAGGCCGCACCGACCGCCGCGCCCACCGCCCCGGCGACCCTGGCGCCCCCGGCCACCGGCACCCAGGCCGCCACCGTCGCGACCCCGGCCCAGGCGGGCACATCCGCCGCGCCCGCTGCGCCCGCCACACCCGCCGCGCCCGCCCTCGCGCTGTCCTCCTACGACCCGAGCACCGGCAACGCCGTACTCAAGCCGGCCGCGAACTCCACGTCGACGTCCGGCACTTCGACCCCCGCGGTGCAGCCCGGCCAGCTGATCGACAGCCCGCCCACGCCGGCCGCCCCGCAGGGCGCGCTGGTCGCCGTCACCGGCGTCCAGCAGTCCGCCGACGGGACGGTGGCCGTCAGCACCCGCCCGGCCGCCCTCCCCGAGCTGCTCGGCGGCACCACCGCCAGCCTCCAGGCCCCGGTCGACCCCGCCGCCCTCCACGTCCAGCCGCAGGTCAAGGACCTCCAGGTGTCCGTCAACACGACCGCGACCGGCGGTCAGGGCTCCGTCAGCGGCGGTCTGGGGCTGAGCGCCGACGCCACCGTTCCGCTGTCCAACGGCTCCTCGGCGCACCTGTCCGGATCGGTCGAGATCGACCCGACGGTGAGCTTCTCCTACCAGGGCGGCGTGCTCACCCCGCAGCAGGCCCGGATCGGCTTCGACCTCGGTGCGCACGCCGACTGGCACGTCAGCGGCGCCAACCTCGCCGCCGGCGCCTCGGTCAAGATCCCGCTCGCCAAGCTCAGTTCCAGCCCCGTGGTGATGGTCGGCCCGCTGCCGGTCGTGATCAACCTGGACTTCACCCTCTCGCTGGACATCGCCGCCGACGGCACCATCACGGTCGACGCCGAGCAGAGCTACGACGGCCACTGGGGCGTCCACTCCGACTACACCAACGGCCAGGGCTGGACCACCGCCACCGACCCGGGGACGTCCACCGTCTCCCCGCTGAAGCTCAACCTCAGCGGCGCCGCCTCCGTGAAGACCGGCCTGCTGGCTGAGGGTTCGATCGCCCTGTACGACGCGGTCGGCGTCAAGGCCTCCATCGAGCCCTACCTGCGGACCGCCGTGAACGGCTCCGTCGTCCTCGGCGGCGGCGCGGCGCCCAGCGTCAACGGCACGGTGAACCTTTACGGCGGACTCGACATCAACGGGGCGCTGATGGCCCGCCTCGCCATCCTCGGCACGCCGATCCTGGAGAAGGACCTGCCGTTCCTCGCCTACCACCAGGAGTGGCCGATCACCTCGCAGAACCTCGGCCAGGCCCCGGCGCCCGACGTGACCTGGGCCTCGCTCAACTCCAGCATGGGCGACGACAACCGCTCCGCCTACCTGAAGGCCCGGCCGGACTGGGACCCGTCCGCCCGCAAGGCCTCCTGCCCGGACGGATCCCGTCTGATCGGCCTCAGCTTCGGCGGCGACCGCGGCCTGTGCACCACCCTCACCCGGACGGACCTGTGGGACTCCGGCCACGCCTTCACGGTGGTCCACGACGAGATTAACGTGACCACCGACTGGGCGCGCGGCTACACCAAGGCGCAGTGCCCCGCCGGCTCCGCCGTGACCGGGTACAGCCGCAACGGCAGGACCATCGGCGCGCTGTGCGCCAAGGCCGGTGCGCCGCTCGGCACGGCGAGCCGCACGGTGTGGTTCAACAACGGCGACACCCGGCCGGCCGCCGCCGGCGGCGGTGACTTCGCGTACGGCTTCTACAAGGGCCAGTGCGCGGACGACGAGTTCATCGCCGGGGTGGCCTACAGCCAGCCGTGGTACGAGCTCTGGGCCTCGCGCCCGTACGCGCTGCTCTGCCAGAAGCTCGCCTGACCCGGCGTCACCTGCGCGAGTCCGGCCCGGATCCCTGCGGGGAGCCGGGCCGGACCGTGTCGTTCGCCCGGTGACGACCCTTCGGGAAAGCGCTTGCCCTTCTCCCGTCGACAACCGCGACCCGGGTGCCGGCCACAGCCGGGCCTTCACCGGTTCAGCCGCGGGCCGGCCCGGTGCTGGAGCGCACGGCCAGGTCCACGTCCAGCTCGACGATGCGCCGGGCCCCGCGGTGATCGGGCTCGTCCAGGATCAGCTCCATCGCCCGCGCGCCGATCCGCTCCAGCGGAAGGCGCACCGTGGTGAGGGCCGGGTGGAGGTCGATGGTGAAGGGCAGACCGCCGAAGCCGACGACGGAGACCTCCGAGGGGACGGCCCTGCCGAGATCCTCCTGCAGCGCGGCGAGCGCACCCGCCGCCATGCCGTCGTTGAGCGCCAGGACCGCGGTCAGGTCGGGTCGGGCCACGAACAGCTCGCGGGTGGCCACCCGCCCGCCGTCCCGGGTGAAGTCCGCCTCGACCACGCGGCCGGGCGGCAGCGCCGCGCCCCGTGCGGTCAGCGCGCGGCGGACACCGTCCAGGCGGTGCTGGACGGTGACCAGTTCCCCCGGCCCGGCGATCACCCCGATCCGTCGGTGCCCCAGCTCCCAGAGGTGGGCGACGGCCAGCTCGGCTCCGCGCCGGTTGTCGACGGTGACCAGGTCGGCGTCCGCACCGTGCTCCCCGATGCAGACCACCCGGCCGCCGTCCTCGACGAACCCCGCGAGCCTCTCACCCAGGCGCGCCACGAACGCCGGGTCGGTGAAGCCGCTCCCGGCGAGCAGCACACCAGTGGCCCGCTGGTTGCGGACCCGGAGCAGGTACTCCAGTTCGAGCTGCGGATCGCGGAACGTCGCGGCCAGGATCACCATCAGGTCGCCCTCGCGGGCGACTCGCATCACCCCGGCGGCGATCTCGCCGAAGTACGGGTCGGTGATGTCGTGCACGATCAGCCCGACCACCGAGCTGCGGGAGCGGGCCAGCGCCTGGGCGGGCGCGTTGGACACGTAGCCCAGCTCCGCCGCGGCCGCCAGCACCCGGCGGCGCAGCTCCTCACCGACCGCCCGGCCGGTGGCGCCGTGCAGGGCCCGGGAGGCCGTGGCGATCGAGACGCCCGCGTGCCGCGCCACCTGCTGGAGCGTGACGGCCCCGCCGGAGCGTTCTCCGGTGCTGCGTGCCCTCGGACTCCTCGCCATGGCGGTAAGGTACCCGACCGGAACCGCAGGCCGGACGGGGTCGGCGGCGGCCGGCGCCGGGGTGTGCCAGGCCGTTCCGCCGTCGGCCGGTCGGGGCGTGGGGCACCCGCCGCCTGCCATGCGGCGACCTCGGCCGTCGAATACGTACACGCCCTTTGGTCGCCCCCATTCCCGCGCCCGAGTGCCGCCCGCAGTCGACGAATCCGTGGCCGATTCAGTGGCAACGAAGAGCCGAATGATTCGAATACGCTCCGAATGGCGAAGGGGATCGGCTCCCTGCCGTTCGCGCTGGAGCGCCCGGGAGGATCGGCTGGACCGCTCCCGGCGATTCGGGCCGTACGCGGCCGTTCGGAGCAATTCTTCGCCGCGACGGCGCGCCGGTCAACGGCCTTCGACCGGATGAATCGGCCATGAATCGGTGCTGCGCAGAAAGCTCCGATCGTCATGCTCCGGTTGTCGGAGTGGAAGATCGCGGCGGCGAACGACGCCTACGGGACGCAGATGGTGCTGAACGAGTCGGCGCCGGCCGACTTCAACTGGGACGACGCCAGCACCGGCAGTTCGGTGTTCCAGCAGGTGATGGCCGGGGCGGGGCTGTCGGCGCAGGAGTGGCGGATGGCCGCGGACAGCGGCGGCGGCAACTGGGCGTCGATGCTGACCGTTGCCGCGCAGGGCGTCGCCTCGGCGCGCTTCGCCCGGGCCGGGCACTTCAACGACCTCGACCAGCTGACGATCGGCCAGTCCTCGATGACCGAGGTGCAGCAGCAGGCCGAGTTCAGCCTGTGGTCGGTGCTGTCGGCGCCGTTGAACATCAAGGTGACCGGTACCGCCGGCACCACCGCCGCGGCGATCGGCAGTTCGTCGACCGACTTCACCGTGATCTTGCGAGGAGCCCCGGCCGTTTACGGCCGGGAGGAATCGCATCCTTCGCCCTGCGGCGCGGAGCGCCGCAGCAGCGCTCCGGGGGGCAATCGGGTCGTTTCTGGTTCTCGATGTACTCCTTGATGATGCTCAGTGGCGCGCCGCCGCAGGAGGCGGCGAAGTAGCTGGGGGACCAGAAGTGTTCGCCCCACAGGTACTTGCGGATGTGGGCCGGGAACTCCTGGCGGAGCCTGCGGGCGGAGACGCCCTTGAGTGATCCGACCAATCGGGACAGGGCGACCTTCGGCGGGTAGTGCACGAGCAGATGGACGTGGTCCTTCTCGCCGTTGAACTCGATCAGCTCGGTTTCGAAGTCGGAACAGACGGCGCGCATGATCTCCTCACAGCGTCGGAGGACCTTTCCTCACCGCACCGTCCGGACAGCGGAGCGTGAACTCCGGGCGGTGGGGCCATGATTCGCCCCGGGTCATGCGCCCGTCAACGGTAGGCCCGCCGGATGAATCCCGAATGAATCCCGGGATCGAGTGCCGACCGGTCCTAGCCGGCGGCCGTCTGCTTCGCCGCCGGAGGTCCGTTCAGGAGCGGTGGGCGGGGTGGATGAGGTCCAGGGTGTCCTGGAGGCCGCGGATGAGCGCGGTCACGCCGATCTCGAAGGTGAGGTCGCGGTGGTTGGGCGGCGGGTTCAACAAGGGGTCGAGTCCGGGCGGCAGCTCCTCGGCCGGGCCCAGCAGATCGCGCGGTGTGTTCACGATGAGCATCGAGCCGACGATGAGGGACTGGAACGAGTGCACGATCGGCAGGAGGTATTCCTCGGGCCAGCCGGCTTCACGCAGCATGGCGAAGGTCTCGGCGTAGCCCTGGAGCGCGGAGGAGGACTGGGCCGGTCGGGTCCGGAACAGTGGCACCGCGTTCGGGTGGGCGCCGAGGCCGGCGCGGTAGTGGCGTGCCCAGGTGTCCAGAGCGGTGGTCCACGGGCGGACGCTCATGTCGAGGTCCATCTCGGCGACGATGAGCTCGCAGATCCCGTCGATGATCTCGTCGCGTCCTGAGATGTGGTTGTACAGCGACGGGCCCTTGACACCGAGCCGGGCGGCGATGCGGGGAGTCGACAGGGCGTCAGGGCCCTCTTCGTCGATCAGTGCGAGAGCGGCCCGCATGATCCGCTCCTTCGTCACCAGCGGTCTCGACGGTCTGCCCATCTGCTGTCCTCCTGCTTCCTCTGTGCCGGTCCGGCCCTCCTCCGGGTTGGAGCCCATGATCCCTCTAGTGTACGTTCTCGCCCAGGCGAAACTACTGGCTCTAGTTTTAGGGGGTGCCCGGTGGGACGTCTGGCGGCCCTGTGCGGCGCCAAGACCGGCCTTCGAGAGCGCTTCTGACGCTCCGGCCGACGGCGAAAGCGGCCACTTCCGGCCTGGCCACCCCCTGATCTGACGGCAGTCGCCTGCATTCCTGTCCGCCTGACGTCAAAGGTGACCCTCCGCATGTCCATGCGCACCGTTGCGCTGTCCGCGCTCGCCGCGTCCGTGGTGCTCTCGCTCACTGCCTGTGATCCGACCACGCCGACCGCCGACCCCACTGCCGCCTCCGCGACCGCGCCGGCCGCCCCCGTCCTGACCGACGGGACCCCGGCGGCGGCCCAGGCCCCCGCGGGCACCTCGAAGGTGACCCTGGTGACTCCGGCCGCCGGCCAGTCGTCGACCGGCCCGACCGCCTCCGGCACGCCCAAGGCGACCCCGGCCACCCCCATCGCGTCGGGCACGCCCGCCGCGACCCCGTCCGGGCAGCCCACCCCGGCCAAGACGCCCGACCTCAAGCTGGACTCCTACGACAAGCAGAGCGGCAAGGTCGTCCTCGCCGCCGCCGACACCGTCAAGGGCAGCCCCAGCCCGTCGGCCTCCGCCGCGGCCACCGCGGCAGTCCAGCCCGGTCAGCTGATCGACAGCCCGCCGACGCCGGCCGCGCCGCAGGGCGCGCTGCTCGCGATCACCGAGGTCAAGCCGGTCGCGGGCGGGAAGGTCGAGGCGAGCACGCGCCCGGCCACCATCTCCGAACTGCTCGGCCAGACCTGGGCCAAGATCAAGACTGCCCTGGACCCGCACAACATCAAGGTCACCCCGCAGCTCAAGGACCTCAAGGCCTCCTACGTCCCCAACCCCAACGGCGGCACCGGGTCCGCCTCGGCCGTGCTGAAGCTGGACGCCAACGACAGCGTCCCCCTGCCCGGCGGTGGCAAGGCCACGCTCTCCGGCTCGCTCGAACTCGACCCGAGCCTCGACTTCAGCTACCAGGGCACCCACGGCATCCTCGGCGCCGACCAGGCCAAGGTCGGTTTCGACCTCGGCGCGCACGCCAACTGGCACATCACCGCCGGACTCACCGGCTCCACCGGCCAGGTCAAGATACCGATCGCCACCCTCACCGCCACCCCCACGATCATGGTCGGCGAGGTGCCCGTCGTGATCACCCTCAACCTCACCGTCTACGCCGAGGTCAGCGCCGACGGCACCGTCACCGTCGACACCACGCAGAACATCGACGGCGCCTGGGGCGTCCACGCCGACTACACCAAGGCCACCGGCTGGACCAGCGCCACCGAGCCGGTCAAGACCACCGTCTCCCCGGTCAAGGCCGCCTTCAACGGCAACGCCAACGTCCGCGCCGGCCTGGTCGCCGACGGCTCGGTCGCCCTCTACGACACCGTGGGCGTGAAGGCCACCGTCGAGCCGTACCTGCGCGCCGCGGTGGACGGCGCGGTCAGCATCGACTCCAGCGCCGGCAAGCCGGTCGTCACCGGCAAGGCCGGTCTCTACGGCGGGCTGAACGTGAACGGGGCCGTCATGGCGCGCATCGCCATCCTCGGCACCCCGCTGCTGGAGAAGGACCTGCCGTTCAAGCTCTACCAGAACGAATGGCCCATCGTGGCCGGCTCGTACAGCAACGCGACCCCGAGCACCACCGCACCGGCGAACTGACGGCAGCTCTCCTGCAGAGGAGCAGCAGGGTAGAGCTCCTCGCCGCAGCGGCCGTGACGGCCGCGATCAGCACCGGACTCACCGCCCCCGCGGCCGCGGCACCGGCGGCACCCGGCGCCTTCCTCAACACCTTCGGCCCGAGGTAGTGGCCCGTCGGGGGAGCAGGTGCCCACCGCGGCTCGGCCGGCGGCCCCTTCCGGTGGGGGAAGGGGCCGCCGAACCGGACCCGACCCGGTGTCGGATGGTGGGCCGTCAGAGCGCCGCGAGGCTGGTGGCCAGGTCGTCCAGGCCCAGTGAGCCCTGGGAGAGGGCGGCCATGTGCCAGGTCTTGAGGTCGAAGTCGGCACCGCGGCGCCGCTTGGCCTCGGCCCGGCCCGCCAGCCAGGCGCGCTCGCCGAGCTTGTAACCGATCGCCTGGCCGGGCCAGCCCAGGTAGCGCTCGATCTCGCCGTTGCGCCGTGCCGCCGGGCTGCCGTGGTAGGCGGCCATGAAGGCGGTGCCCAGCTCGGGTGTCCAGTGCTCGCCGGGGTGGAACGGTGAGTCGGCCGGGATCCGCAGGCGCAGGTGCATGCCGATGTCGATGATCACCCGGATGATCCGCAGCATCTGCTTGTCCAGGTAGCCGAGCCGGTTCGCCGGGTCGGTGAGGAAGCCCAGCTCGTCCATCAGCTGCTCGGCGTACAGCGCCCAGCCCTCGCTGTTGGCGCTGATCTTGCCCAGGGTGACCTGGTAGCGGGTCAGCCGGTGCTGCAGGGTGACGGCCTGGGCGAGCTGCAGGTGGTGGCCCGGGACGCCCTCGTGGTACCAGGTGCTGACCAGCTGCCAGGTCGGGAACCGGGTGCGGCCCAGCGCCGGCAGGTAGGTGCGGCCGGGGCGCCTGAAGTCCAGGCTGGGGCCCGCGTAGTGCGGCGCCACCGAGGTTCCGGGCGGCGCGATGTGGGTCTCCACCCGCCGCAGCGGTCCGGCTATGTCGAAGTGGGTGCCGTCCAGGTCCTCGATCGCCTGCTCGATCAGCTCCTGCAGCCAGGCGCGGATGCCTTCCTCGCCCTCGATCGCGTGGCCGTGCTCGTTCAGGTGGTTCATCGCCTCCAGCACGCTCGCGCCGGGCAGCACCTGCCGGGTGGCGCGGCGCATCTCGTCGAGGGTGCGGTGGAACTCGGTCCAGGCCCAGTCGTAGGCGTCCGTGACGTTCAGGTCGGCGCCGGTGGCCTGGCGGGCGGCGCGCAGGTACTTCTCCTCGCCGACCGCGTCCGGAACCCCGACCGCGGCGGGCGCGTAGTCGGTGCGCAGCCAGTCGCGGAAGGCGGCGATCGCGGTGGTGGCGTCGAGTGCGGCCCGGTCCAGGGCGGCCCGCCGGCGCTCCGGTCCGGGCGCGACGAAGGTGGTGAACCAGCTGGGCCCGCCGCTCTCCTCGCCGAGCCAGGCGGTCAGCTGCCCGATCACCGCCTCGACCTGGCGCGGCGCCGACAGCAGCCCGCGGTCGATCCCGGCCCGCAGCGTTCGCCGGTACCCGTCCAGGGCTCCCGGCAGCGCCCGCAGCCGGCCGCCCAGGTTCTCCCAGTCCGTCTCGGTCCCGGCCGGCGACAGGGTCAGGGTCCGGCGCAGCGTGTGGAGCGGCGAGTTCAGGGGCCGCAGCGACCAGAGGTGGTCGCCGGCCTCGTGGCCGGCCAGTTCGGCCGTCAGCCGCTCGCGGAGCAGCCGCGCGCAGTCCGCCTCCGCTCCGGTGGCGGGCACTGTCGCGTGCGCCAGCTGTGCCAGCGTCCGCCGGGCCAGGTCGGCGGTCTCGTCGTACCACTCGGGTGTGAAGTCGGGCTGCCGGTCCGCTCCGACCGGTTCTCCCAGCCAGGCGGCGGTCGAGGGGTCGTGGGCGACCGTGGCGGCGACGTGGTCGTCGGCGATCCGGCGCGGCGAGCCGGGGGCGGGCGGGGCGGCCGGCAGGCGATCTGACGGCGCCGAAGCTGACGTGTTGTCGGGTGTGGGGCTCTGGCCGGGGAGTGGGTGTTCGGGCATGGTGACCATCCTGGAGCAACGGGTGCTGTGTGTCAGGTCCGGCCGGACTCGGCGTGGGTGGTCGTCGCCGGCACGACGGGCAGCCGGACGCGGTGCGGGTGGAGCCCGCCCCCGTGGAAGCGCCACCGGCGCGCTGCCTGCGGAGTGGGTGGGGAGGCAGCACGACCGGTGATTAGTTCCGTCAGAATCCGAACGTATCCCCTGTGGTGTCAACCCCCGTGCACGAGAACGGATCGCACGGTGATCCGAAGGTGATCGCGCGCGCGGGCCGCGGCCGCGGGGCCGACGGCCGGGAGGGGGCGTACGGTCAGCGCTGTGCGGGCGTCATGGCGCTGGTCGGGTCGTGGTACACGGCGTCGAGGGCGAGCAGGGCGCCGCCGCGCGCGGTGCCGGTCAGTCCGGTGGTGGACAGGACGATCTCGCACCCGCCGGCGTCCGGTGCCATCACCCGCTCGCGCACCTGGGCGGTCACGCTGTCGAGCAGGTACTCGCCGAAGAAGGCGAAGTGGCCGCCGAGCACGATGAGCCGGGGGTTGAGGATGTCGGCCAGCAGCGCCAGCCCGGGGGCGAGGTTGTCGGCGATCCGCTGCAGCGCCTCCAGCGTGCGGGCGTCCCCGGCGCCCGCGCGGTCGCGCAGTTCGGCGAGGCGGCGCTCCAGGTCCACCATCGGGTCCCAGACCAGGTCACCGGGGTCGGCGGCGTAGCGCAGCAGGGCGCCGCGGCCGATGGTGGTCTCCCAGCAGCCGCGCCGGCCGCAGGCGCACAGCTGCTCGGAGGGCACCAGCTGCAGGTGGCCGACCTCGCCCGCGTAGCCGCCGGCGCCGCGCACCAGCTGCCCGCCGGCGATGATGCCGACCCCGACGCCGGTCTGGCCGGTGACGTGGACGAGGTCGCGGACGCCCGCGGCGGAGGCGGTCACGTACTCGGCCAGGGCGCCGAGCTTCGCGTCGTTCTCCAGGTGCATTTCCGGGGCGCCCGGCCCGAGGCGCTCGCGCAGGCCGGCGATGGCCGGTACGTCCCGCCAGCCGATGTTGGACGCGAAGCCGACGGTGCCGGTGGTCATGTCGGTGGCGCCGGGCGTGGCCAGGGTGACGCCGACGACGTGCCCGCCGTCGCGGCGCAGTGCCTCGATGCCTCGGGCGACCAGCTGTGCGGTGGTGTCCAGGGTGGCGTCGGGCCCGGCGGCCCGCACGTCGAAGGGGATCCGCTGCTCCGCGGTGACCTCGCCCTTGAGGTTGAGGGCGAGCAGGCTGACGTAGTCGACGTTGATCTCGGCGCCGATGCCGTGCACTCCGCTGCCGTCGATCTCCACGGCCTGCCCGGGTCTGCCGACCGTGCCCCGGTCGCGCTCGGCCTCGCCCTCGCGGATCAGGCGGCCCTCCAGCAGCTCCGCGGTCAGGTTGGAGACGGTCGCCTTGGGCAGGCCGGTGTCCTCGGAGATACGGGCGCGCGAGCGCGGGCCCTCGTCGCGCAGCAGTCGCAGCACCATGCCGAGGTTGGCCCGGCGGGACGACGAGCGGTCGCGGGCGACGGCCGGTCCGGCCATGGCCAGACTCCGTACGCCCGACCCCTGAAGCGCTGCCTTCACGAACGGTTCCTCTCCTGCGTCCATGCCGAGGCCCGCCGGGCTCTTGCCGCATGACCTGTGATCACGGGCGCCGGCGGTCTCCTTCCGCTGCCTCTTGACTTTATCAGGGTTGGTTCAAACAATAACCGAACGAATTAGCTGGTTCCCGCTTTCCCACCTGGGTCCGAGGAGACACACGTGAAGGCAAGACCTGTTTCGATGGCCGCCGCGCTCGCGGTCGTGACGGCCGCGGCCCTCGTCGCCGGCTGCTCGTCCAGCGGCGGCGGAAGCGGCGACCCGGGTGCCGCGTCGGGCCCGGTCAAGCTCGACTTCTGGGGCTGGGCCCCGGGCTACGACGAGTCGATCGCCCTGTTCAACAAGACCCACCCGAACATCCAGGTCACCTTCGACAAGACCGCCTCCGGCTCCAAGGGTGGCTACACGAAGATGCTCACCGCCGCCAAGGCCGGCAACGCCCCCTGCCTGGCCCAGGTCGGCTACGAGACCCTGCCCAGCTTCGCCGCCGCGGGCGCCCTCACCGACGTCGGCAAGTACACCGCCGACGCCAAGGAGCAGTTCGCGGACTGGACCTGGAACCAGGTCACCGTCGACGGCCACACCTACGGCATCCCGGTCGACACCGCGCCGATGGCACTGATGTACCGCAAGGACCTGTTCGCCAAGTACGGCATCGACAAGCCCCCGGTGACCTGGGACGAGTACGCGGCCGACGCCGCCAAGGTGCACGCGGCTGACCCGACCGTCTACCTCGGCAACTTCGGCAACGACCCGTACACCTACGCCGGGCTCGCCTGGCAGGCCGGCGCCAAGTGGTTCGGCACCGGCAACGACCAGTGGCAGGTGAGCCTGAACAGCGACGCCAACAAGAAGGTCGCCTCCTACTGGCAGGACCTGCTGGACAAGAAGCTGCTGAAGACCGACCCGAGCAACGACGCCTCGCAGTTCAGCGACATGGCGAACGGCAAGATCCTCTCCGACGTCAACGCGGTCTGGGACGCGCCGATCATCGCCACCAGCGTCAAGGACGGCGCCGGCCAGTGGGCCGTCGCCCCGATGCCGGTCTGGGACGCGGCCAACCCCGCGTACGGAAACGACGGCGGCTCGGCCACGGCCGTCCTCAAGGGCTGTGCCCACGCCAAGGAGGCCGCCGAGTTCGCCACCTGGATGAGCACCGACGCGGACAGCGTCGGCAACCTGATCAAGGTCACCGGCATCTACCCCGCTGCCACCTCGGGCCTGTCCAACCCGGCGCTCACCCAGCCGGACGCGTTCTACGGCGGCCAGACCATCTACGACGTCTTCAAGGCCGAGACCGCCCACATCACCACCACCTGGCAGTGGGGCCCCACCATGACCCAGACCTCCACCGATCTCGGCGACGGGCTCGGCAAGGCGGGCGCCGGCGGCGCCACCCTGCCGAACGTACTCACCGACGTGCAGGGCAAGACCGTGGCCGGCATGAAGCAGCAGGGCCTCGCCGTCGCCGGCTGACGCCCCACCGACCGGTCCCGCGCCGTCCCCCACGGGTGCGGGGCCACCCACCGACCGGCCCCGCACCAGCCGCGAAGGACCGGTCAGGCCGGGGCAGCCCGGCCCGATCAAGGAGAGACGAAACCCATGACCACCGCCCTCGCCGGGCGGACAGCACCGCAGGACCCGGCCGCCCGGCCGGCTCGGCGCCGCCGCGGCCCGGCCCGGACCGTCGCACTGTTCCTGGGTCCGTTCCTGCTGCTGTTCACGGCCCTGTACCTGGCGCCGATCGGCTACACCGTCTACCAGAGCCTGTTCCGGATGCACCGCTCCGGCCTCGGCCTCTCGGCACCCACCCAGGCCTTCGCCGGCCTCGGCAACTACGCCACCGCGCTGGGCGATCCGCAGTTCCGCGGCTCGCTGCTGAGGGTGCTGCTGATCGGCGTGGTCCAGGTGCCGCTGATGCTGCTGCTGGCGTTGGTCCTGGCACTGCTGCTGGACGCGAAGTCGACCATGTTCAAGCGGTTCTTCCGGCTGGCCTTCTTCCTGCCCTACGCCCTCCCCGGCGTGGTCGGCGCGATCATGTGGTCGTACCTGGTCGCCCCCGGCCTGAGCCCGATCACCGCCGCCGCCCAGCACCTGGGCCTGCACCTGAACCTGACCTCCGACGGCATGCTCGGCCCGACCATCGGCAACATGCTGACCTGGGGCTGGACCGGCTACAACATGCTGATCATCTACTCCGCGCTCCAGGCCATCCCGGCGGAGCTCAGCGAGGCGGCCACGATGGACGGCTGCTCGGCCTTCGGGATCGCCTGGCGCATCAAGGTGCCGATGATCCGCCCGGCCCTGGTGCTGACCACGGTGTTCTCCATCATCGGCACCGCCCAGCTCTACAACGAGCCGGCGATCCTGCACAACGTCGCCCCCAACCTCAGCAGCACCTACACCCCCATCTACGCCGCCTACAACGCCGTGGACGCCAACAACTTCAATATCGCCGCCACCGAGTCCGTCGTGCTCGCGCTGCTGGCGTTTGTGCTGTCCTTCGGCTTCCTCAAGCTCGTCCAGCGCCGCGGAGCCGCCCTGTGAACACCACCCACGCGGCCCGGTACACGGCCTCCCGCTGGCTCACGCTCGGCGTGCTGCTGATCGCCTCGGTCTACTTCCTCGCCCCGGTGTGGTGGCTGCTGGTCGCCTCGACCAAGACCAGCAGTGGCCTGTTCTCCGGAAACGGCTTCTGGTTCGGCGACTTCGCCCTCTTCGACAACCTGCGGGACGTGTTCACCCGCCAGGACGGCATCTACTGGCAGTGGCTGGGCAACAGCGCCCTCTACGCGGTGGGCGGCGCGGGCGTCAGTACCCTGATCGCGGCGATGGCGGGCTACGCGCTGGCCAAGTACCGCTTCCGGGGGCGGGAGTTGACGTTCAACGGCGTCCTCGCCGCGGTGCTCGTCCCGCAGCCGCTGCTGGCCGTGCCGCTCTACCTGATGTTCTCCCAGCTGCACCTGGTGAACTCCTACTGG
This sequence comes from Kitasatospora sp. NPDC101155, assembly GCF_044768305.1. Lineage (NCBI taxonomy): Bacteria > Bacillati > Actinomycetota > Actinomycetes > Kitasatosporales > Streptomycetaceae > Kitasatospora > Kitasatospora sp. NPDC101155. The sequence continues at coordinate 68,494 of NZ_JBIWPN010000022.1, forward strand.
GCGGTCCTGCTGCCCAGCACGGTCAGCCCGTTCGGGGTCTACCTGGCCCGGATCTACGCCGCCGCCTCCGTGCCCGACGAGCTCATCGAGGCCGGACGGATCGACGGTGCCGGGGAGTTCCGGATCTTCGCCACCATCGCGCTGCGGGTGATGTCCCCGGCGCTGGTCACGATCTTCCTGTTCCAGTTCGTCTCCATCTGGACCAACTACCTGCTGCCCGTGCTGATGCTGGCCAACGACCACCTCCAGCCGGTCACCGTCGGGGTCGTCGGCTGGCAGGCCCAGCGGGCGATCGGCCCCGGCGCGCCGCCGCTCAACATCGTGGTCACCGCCGCCATGGTCTCCGCGATACCCCTGGTCGTCCTGTTCCTGTCCCTGCAACGCTTCTGGCGCGCCGGCCTCACCGCCGGCAGCGTCAAATGAGGAGGCCCGGCGTGCCCGCCCGGTACCACCTGCGGTTCCAGCTCCACCCCACCCCGGACGCCGCCGAACGCGCCGCCGAACTCGCCTCGTTCTGCCGGGAGTCGGGCGTCGACGAGGTTGTCCTGCTGCTCGGAGCCGAGGAGTTGTACACCGGCCACCCCGCGGGCGAGGCCGAGGACCGCCTGTACGACACCGCGGCGACGGCCGTCACGATCCTGCGCGAGGCCGGGCTCGACGTCAGCCTCAACCCCTGGGTCACCGCCGGCCACGCCGACCGAGGCCGGGCCGACCGCCTCGGCTTCACCCCCATGGTCGGACCGGACGGAACGGTGGCCACGGCCCAGGCGTCGCTTGCCTGCCCACGCTTCCGGGCCTGGATCACCGCCCACTACGCGCGCTTCGCCGACCTCGGTTTCCGCGTGCTGTGGCTGGAGGACGACTTCCGCTACCACAACCACGCACCGCTGCCCTGGGGCGGAGGCTTCGAACCGCTGATGCTGGAGCGCCTCGCCGCGCTGGTGGGGGAGCCGGTGAGCCGGGAACGGGTCGTCGCCGCCGTCACCGCCCCCGGCGCCCCGCACCCGTGGCGCGCGCTCCTCCAACAGGTGTGGCGAACAGCCCAGTTGGAGGTAGCAGGCGAGGTGGCGGCAGCGGTCGCGAAGGCGTCCGGCGGACGCTCGCAGCTCGGTCTGATGAGCTCCGAACCCGGCGTCCACTCCGTCGAGGGCCGCGACTGGCCAGCCCTCTTCGACGCCCTCGCCGTCGACAGGCAGGCCGCGCACCGCCCGCACTTCGCCCGCTACGGCGACGCCCCCGGGCGCGAACTCAGCTTCTCCGTCTGGATGCTGGAGGTCCAGCGGGCGCTGCGGCCGGCTTACGTGCGCAGCGAACCCGAGATCGAGAACTGGCCGCACACCGCCTGGTCCAAGTCCGACACCCAGACCTGGTCCGAACTGGTCGCCGCCCAGCTCGCGGGTTCGGACGCCATGTTCCTCAACATCCACCCCATGCAGTCCGGCCGTGCCCAGCGTTTTCCCCGGGTGGCCGAACTGCTGCGCCGCTCCCGGCCCGCGCTCGACCTGATCGCCGGGCCCGCGCCGCGCACCCACGGCGTGACGCTGCCGGTGCGCCAGGACGCCGCCGCGCACGTCCGCACCCGGCGGGGCGGCGACCTCGCCGAACTGGCCGTCGACCCCGGTCCGGCCGCGGACTTCCTGCTCCGCTACGGCGTGCCGGTCACCGCCGAGGACGCCCCGGTCAGGGTGCTGTTCGGGCAGCTCGCCTGGGCCTACGACGACAACGAGCTCCGCCGGATGCTGGCCGGCGGCCTGCTGCTGGACGGCACCGCCGCCTACATCCTCCGGGCACGCGGGTTCGGGGACCTGCTGGGCGTCACCGTCGAGGACGTCGTCGAGCGCGAGAGCCCGTGTGAGCCGGGCCCGTACGCGCTGGAGCGCGTGCTCTCGGGGGACGGCGCCGGCGCGTACCTGAGCGTCAACGTCCAGCCGGCCCTGGCCCGGCTCAGGCCCGCGGCGGAAGCCGAGACCTGGACCGAGATCCTGACCCCGGACCACCGGGTCTGGGGTGCCGGCCGGTGCGTCTTCACCAATGAACTCGGCGGCCGCGTGGGGGTGTTGGCCGCCACCGCCGTCGAGCTGCTGCCCTACGACGACGACGGCCAGCACCTGCTGCACGCCATGGTCCGCTACCTGGAAGGCGACGCGCCGACCCTGCCGCTGGTCACCGGCGGGCCCCACCTGATCCCGCACCTGACCTCCACCGAGGACGGCTGGCGGCTCGCCGTCGCCAACGGCAGCGACGACCCGGCCCGTCCGCAGGTACACCTGCCCGGCGACGCCGTCCGCGCCGAGGGCACCCTGCTCCGCCCCTTGGCCGATCCCGAGGCCGTCACCGCCACCACTGGCGGCCGCACCGTCGAGGTCGACCGGAACCTGCCGCACCGCGGCTGGCTGCTCCTCGACTGGCGGTAGCGGCGGACAACCGGGGCCCTCGACGGCGAGGAGCCCCGTGAACGACGACCGGCCGGACGGCCGCTGGGCGGGTCAACCCGATCGGTGAACACACCGACGACAACGACGTCTCAAGGTGCCAACGGCCTGGGGGTGTTGACGAGGCGAGGCCCGTCCCGAACGGGACGGGCCTCGCTGTCGTGCTGCCTGGGGCGCGACTCAGGCGGACTTGACGGTGGAGAAGGTCTCGCCGCCGCGGACCCACCGGCCGTGGCGCATCACGGCGACCAGGTCGTAGCTGTCGGAGTCGAGCACGACCAGGTCGGCGAGCTTGCCAGTCTCCAGCGAGCCGACCGAGTCACTCAGACCAAGGAGGCGGGCCGGGGTCGTGGAAAGTGACTCGACAGCTTGATGGAGTGTCAACTTGTCCATCTGGACAGATCTTTGGAATGCGCGATCGAGGGTCAGCGTCGATCCGGCGATGGAGCTGCCGTCGGCCAGCATCGCGACGCCGTCCTTCACCTCGACCTGGAGGGGGCCGAGGGGGTAGAGGCCGTCGCCCATGCCGGCGGCGCCCATGGCGTCGGTGATCAGGGCGACGCGGTGGGCGCCGGCGGTGCGGTAGGCGAGGTCGAGGACGGAGGGGTGCAGGTGCACGCCGTCGTTGATCAGCTCGACGGTGACCCGCTCGTCCTCCAGCAGGGCGACGATGGGGCCGGGGGCGCGGTGGGCGATGCCGGGCATGGCGTTGAAGAGGTGGGTGGCGACGGTGGCGCCGGCGTCGATCGCCTCCAGGGTGGTGGCGTAGTCGGAGTCGGTGTGGCCGACGGCGGCGATGACGCCGAGGTCGGCGAGCATGCGCACCGAGTCGAGGCCGCCGGGGAGTTCGGGGGCGAGGGTGACCATCTTGGCGTGCCCGCGGGCGGCGTCGACGAGTTTGCGGACGAGGGCCGGGTCGGGGTCGCGCAGCAGGTCGGGGCGGTGGGCGCCGCAGCGGTTGCGCGAGATGAACGGGCCCTCGAAGTGGATGCCGGCCAGGACGCCGTCCTCGACCAACTCGGAGAGGACGTGGGCCTGGCGGGCGAGGTCGTCGATCTCGCCGGTGACGGTGGAGGCGACGGTGGTGGTGGTGCCGTGGTCGAGGTGGGTGCGGGCGGCGAGCAGGGCCTCCTCGGTGATGCCGGAGGCGTAGGAGGCGCCGCCGCCGCCGTGGACGTGCAGGTCGACGAAGCCGGGGACGACGGTGTGGCCGGTCAGGTCCAGGTCACCCGGCTCGGTCTCACCGCTCGTGACGGCCGCGATACGGGAGCCCTCGATCGCCAGGCGGCCGGCCTCGATGACGCTGCCGGGCAGAATCAGTCGGCCGGCCAGTGTGATGCGGTCCGTGACGATCACAGCCTCCTCGGGTGCTTGCAGATGCTCGATTTGGCGAAAGGATAATCAGTTATGAGCAGTGAGTCTCCATGTCATGTCAGGCGTTGGGGGAGAAGCATCTGTTTGTTGGGCAGGAGACAAGGCCTGACCTACACTCCGTTCATGCTCAAAGCTGATCGCGCTGCCCGGATCCTGTCGTACATCGCCGAAGCGGGGAGCGCCGACGTGCACGCGCTCTCCGAGCTGCTCGGGGTGTCCGGCGCGACGGTCCGGCGCGACCTCCAGGAACTGCACGAGCAGGGCCTGCTGCATCGCACCCGCGGTGGGGCGGTGACGGGATCGGTGAACCTGGAGCTCCCGCTGCGGCACCGCAGTGAGAAGCAGCAGGAGGAGAAGCGCCGGATCGCCCGGGCGGCCGCCGAGCTGGTGCCGGAAGACGCCGTGGTGGGCCTGACCGGCGGCACCACCACCACCGAACTGGCCCGGGTCCTGGCCGAGCGGGGCAACGTCACCGTGGTCACCAACGCCGTCAACATCGCGGCCGAGCTGATCGTGCGCCCCGAGGTCCGCCTGGTGGTGATCGGTGGCATCGCCCGCTCGGCCAGCTACGAACTGGTCGGCCCGGCCGCCGACAGCATGCTCCAGCGCTACCACCTCGACCTCGCCTTCATCGGTGTGGACGGTCTGACCGCCGAGCAGGGCTGCACCACCCACGACGAGATGGAGGCCCAGACCGACCGCGCCTTCCTGCGCAGCAGCGCCCGTACGGTCGTGCTCGCCGACCGCACCAAGATCGGCCGGGTCACCTTCGCCTCGATCTGCCCGCTCACCGACGTCCACGACCTGGTGACCGACACCGAGCTTCCCGACGCCGACGAGAAGGCGATCGCCGACTGCGGCGTCCGGGTGCGCCGGGCCTGAGCAACCGGGGCGAGTCCCGCACCGCAGATTGCGCGCGGGAATGCGCGAAGGCCCGAGTCGCGGACCCGGGCCTTGCGACGGGGACGCCCACCGCTCGTTGCCTTTGAGTGGACGGCCTGGTGGTCTAGTTCGTGGCGACCCGCACCACGCCGGTCAGAGTGCCCTGGTACACGACCCCGTCCGGCGCGATCGTCCCGGCCATCTGCAGGGTGTCGTAGATGAATCCGCTGCCCAGCCACTTCTTCCGCACCACGGCTCCCGTCTCCGGGTCGATCTCCGCGTAGTAGTACGGGTCGAGGGCGGTGGTCGTGTCGGTGCGGGGGACGATCGGCTCGCGCAGGACGGTGTGGATCAGCCCGTCGGCGGTGGACAGCAGGGGTACGGCGGACGAGCGCACCTCGGTGTCCCAGGTGAGGTCGCAGCCCGAGCCGTCCGGGTGGACGTCGACGCGGGAGAGCCCGCCGTGGAAGTCGGCCTGGGCGGGGTTGCTCGCTCCGGCGTCGGCCGGCAGCGCCGGGTACGGGTAACCGTACGTGCTGGCGACGAAGACGGAGTTCCCGGCGCCGATCGGGGCGTTCTCGCTGCCGCTGCCACCGGACCTGAGCACGGGCACGGAGCAGACCTGCTCGCCGCTGTCGCTCCGGTAGACCAGCAGATGGACGGTGGGGGCGGCGTTGTCGACGACGGTCAGGTAGTCGGTGCCGGTGTGCGGGCCGAAGAACACCGGCGTCGATCCGGTGCCCCAGCTGAGTTGGCCGGGCTTGCGGCCCGGGCCGCGGTCGTACGGGCGGCGCCACACGATCTGCGGGGTGCCGTCGGCGTCGGAGGTGAGCAGGTAGAGGGCGTGGGTGGTGGCCACGGCGGTGCCGCCGGGAGCGGTGGAGATGGAGTTGGCGATCTTCTCGCCTGCCGGGAGGGCGAGTGAGCGGACGGCCCCGGTGCGGTCGTCGGCGGTGCCGACCACGCCGCCGGCGGTGGCGAACCAGACCCGGCCCTGCCAGTCCGGGGCGATGCCGACCGAGCCGTCGCCGTCCGGCACGGCGCCCGCGAGCGAGAGCGAGCTGTCGACGTACAGCTGCCAGCCGCCGGTCGCCGTCCGCCGGTGGGCGATCCGTAGCAGTGTGCGGCTGCCGTCGATCGCGACCAGTCGGTCGCGGTTGTCCAGATAGGCGTAGACACCGCCGAGCAAGGTGCCTTTGGCGAGGGGGAGTTCGGTGAGCGACTCGCCGGTGGCCGGGTCGAGCAGGTGGACCGTCGGGGTCCGGCCGAAGATCGTGGTGCAGAGCGTGACGGGGTAGCCGTCCGAGCCGACCAGGATGGTGGGGCAGGCGGAGGCCAGCGCGATGCGGTGCGAGGTGAGCGGGCCGGGGCCCGGGCCGGGCAGCGGCGTGGCGTCGGAGGAGCCGGTGTCGCCGTGCATGGTGGCCGTGCCGTTCGGACCGGCGAACGGGTTGTGCGGTGGCAGGGGCGTGTAGGAGGTCGCGGCCTGCGCGGGTGCGGCCAGGGTGAGCAGGGCGGCCGCCGCGGCAGCGGCGGCGCGCGTGAGTGCCTTGAGGCGCATGGGTGTCCTGGGGTGAGGAGCGGCGGGTGGACTGCGGTGGGGGCCGTCCGGCCTGCGACACAGGACAGCGCGCCGCATGGCGGCGGAGTTCTGCGGGACGGAGGGGAGTCGGCAACAGCCGGGCGGGCCACCGCGTTCAGCGGGTGCGGCGACAGATCGCGGAGCACGCGTGCGCCAGGTCGACGTCGAGTCGACGGCACAGGTGGGCGTGGCGATCCATGCGGACCATCGTGGCCTGCTGACGATCCGTTCTGCAAGGCGTCTCACCATCCGGAAGGGGCGGGTGGGCGCCGGCACGGAAGGGGTGGCCGGCGGAGAAGGCCGTTCGGCGAAATGAAATCCGTTTTCATCTAGCGTAGTGTGGGGCGCGCTCCCCGGGATCGCCACGCCGGTTCCGGGGAGCGAACGCCTGCCTGCCCGCACGATGAGCAACGGAGTCGTCCCCATGTCCGCCCACTGCCAACTCACCGGTCGCAAGCCGTCCTTCGGCAATGCGATCTCCTACTCGCACCGCCGCACCCGCCGCCGCTTCGACCCGAACATCCAGCGCAAGCGCTACTGGCTGCCCGGCGAAGGCCGGTACGTGCGCCTCACGCTCAGCGCCAAGGGTCTGAAGACCGTCGATGCCATCGGCATCGAGGCCGCCGTCGCCCGCATCCGCGCCCGGGGGGAGAAGGTCTGATGGCGAAGCAGAGCAAGATCGCCAAGAACGAGCAGCGGCGTGCGACCGTCGCGCGGTACGCCGAGCGCCGCGCCGAGCTGAAGCGTGTCATCGCCCACCCGGCCAGCACGCCGGAGGAGCGCGCCGCCGCGCAGCGCGAGCTCGCCCGCCAGCCCAGGGACGCGAGCGCCACCCGGGTGCGCAACCGCGACAGCGTGGACGGACGCCCCCGCGGCTACCAGCGCGCCTTCGGCCTGTCCCGCATCAACCTGCGCACCATGGCCCACGCCGGACAGCTGCCCGGCGTGCGGAAGTCGAGCTGGTGAGCGCGGTGCCCGAACACGTCAGGCTTCCCGTCGTGGTGGTGGCCGGCCTGCACCGCGCCGAACGCCGCCGCGCCGTCCAGGAGTTGCTGGACGGCTGCGTCAACGGCGTCGTCCTCCACCACGACCTGCGCGACGCCCCGCGCCGTACGGTCCACCGCGAACTCCGCGACGCCACCGGCACCATCGCCACGGCGGACGTCCCGCTGAGCAACGACTGCGCCTGCTGTGCGCTGCGCGAGGACCTGCTGCCCGAGCTGCGGCGCCTGGCCGAGGAAGGGCAGTACGGGCTGGCCGTCGTCGAGCTGTGGGGCGGCAGCGACCCGCACCCGGTGGTCGAGGTGATCGCGGGCGGTGAGGTGGACGGACACCCGTTGGAGGAGTTCGTCGAACTCGCGGGTGTGGTGGTCGCCGTCGACCCGGACCGGCTGTTGGGCGAGCTCTCCGTCCCGGACGACCTGGCCGAGCACGGCGAGCACACCTCTCCCGACGACACCCGCACGCGCGCCGAGGCGCTCGCCCACCAGGTCGAGTACGCGACCACGGTCGCGGTGGCCCGTGGGGGCGAGGCGGGACTGGCGATGCTGCGCCAGCTGCACCCGACCGCCCGCCGGGTCCTGCTCGGTACCGGTGAGCTGCTGCGCGCCGCACTCGGGGGCTTCGACGTGGCCGCCGCCCGGGACCGGGTCAACCCCGCCCTCGCGCTGCTTCCGCACGAGCACGACGAGGCGGGAGTGGCCACCCTGGTGTGGGAGCGCCGTCGGCCGCTGCACCCGGTCCGGCTGCACGAGGCGCTGGAGCAGCTCGTCCCGGCGGCGCAGCGCAGCCGCGGCCGGTTCTGGCTGGCCAACCGGCCGGAGCTGATGCTGGCCTGGGACGCTGCCGGAGCCAGCCTCGCGGTGGAGGAGTGCGGGCCGTGGCTGGCCGCGCTGCCGGACGACTCCTGGGAGCTGTATCCGCCCTCCCGGCGGGCCGCCGCGGCCCTGGACTGGCACCCGGTGCACGGTGACCGCGTCCAGCAACTCGTCTTCATCGCCGAGGGGTTGGATGTCGACGGCATCGTCGGGCTGTTGGACTCCTGCCTGCTCACCGACGCCGAACTGCTGGACGGCGAACAGGGCTGGAAGGCCTTTCCGGACGCCTTCGAGGACTTCCTCGAACCCGTCTCCTGACTCCTCTTGCTCCTGCGTAACGGAAGGAAGGCACTGAGATGGCCAAGCGCACTGCCGGCGGCCGTCCGGCCCGACCGCGCCCGAACCCGCTGATCGAAGCCGGCATCACGTACATCGACTACAAGGACACCGACCTGTTGCGGAGGTTCGTCTCCGACCGGGGCAAGATTCGAAGCCGCCGCGTCACGCGCCTCACCGTCCAGCAGCAGCGGGCGATGGCCCGGGCGATCAAGAACGCCCGTGAGATGGCTCTGCTGCCCTACGCCTCCACCACCCGATAGAGGAGAGACCTCCCATGGCCGTACCCAAGCGGAAGACGTCCCGCAGCAACACCCGGCACCGCCGGTCGCAGTGGAAGGCCGCGGCCCCGCAGCTCGTCCCGATCACGATCGAGGGGCGTGAGCACCTGGTGCCGCGCCGTCTGGTCAAGGCGTACGAGGGGGGCCTGCTGAAGCCGTGAGGGAGGGGAGGGGCCGCGGTGCGGGGGCGCCGCGGCTCCTTGTGGGTGCCGGGGGTCGGGAGGTGGTGAGGGCGGTGTCGTCGTCCGGGTAGTCGGCGCGAGGTGCCGCGGTTCCCGGCCCGGTGTCGCTCCTCTGTTCGGAAAAGAATCACGCAGGCGTTCGGAACTTTGCGGGGTTCCGGTCCGACTCGTGTGCCGGGTGCCGTTGCCGACGGCGCCCGGTTCCAGGAGGAAGGACGGAGCATGCGCCCCAGCGAACGCTCGTCGCACCGGTTCGGACCCGCCGTCAAGGGGGTCGCCCGGTGAGCGCGCCGACGGCACAGGAGGTGCCGCGGTCGGCGGACCGCTGGAGCCTGGTCGCGGTCGCCGGGATGCTGTCGTTCGTGGCGATGCTCGACATGAACATCGTCAACATCGCACTCGCCGACATCGCCGACAGCTTCCACGTCTCCGCCCGGACCGCCCAGTGGGCCGTCCTGGGATACCAACTCCCGCTGGTGGCCCTGCTCCTGCCCACCGGCCGCTGGCTGGACGCCGTCGGCACCCGGCCGGCCGTACTCACCGCCGTCGGCGGGTTCGCGCTGGGCAGCGTCGCCGCCGCCGCGGCGCCCTGGGCCGGCGCGCTGATCGCAGCGCGGGTGGCCCAGGGGGCCTTCGGCTCCGTGCTGTTCGTCCTGATGCCGGTGCTGGCGATGCGCTCGGTGCGGCCACAGCTGCGGGCCCGGGCGATGAGCGTGCCCGCGACGCTGGGACCGCTCGGCGCCGTCACCGGCCCCGCCCTGGGCGGGCTGCTGCTCGACCACTTCGGCTGGCGGGCCATCTTCCTCGTCAAGCTCCCGGTCTGCCTGGCCGCCTGGCTGGTCGCCCGCCGCCAGGTCCCCGCCGGAGGCGTCCTGCGCGCACCCGGCCGGGCCGAGCTCGCCGACGCCGGCCTGATCGGGGGATCCGTCGCCGCGCTGCTGCTCGGGCTCACCCTGTCGGCCGACTCGGCCGCCTGGCTGCTGCTGGCGGCCCCCGCGATTGCGCCGGTCCTGTGGTGGCTGCGCCGGGGAGGCGGCCGCCCCGTCCGGGCCGTCCTGCGCGAGAGCCGGACGGCGGGGATCAACACGGCCGTCCTGGCCGTCGCGGCCGCCTTCGCGGTCGTCCACTACCTGCTCGCCCTGCACCTGCAGCGCGACGAGGCCGAGAGCGCCACCGTCACCGGCCTGACCATCCTGTGCTTCCCCCTCGCCATGGGGATCGGCGGGCCGCTCGGCGGCCGCCTGGCCGACCGCCTCGGCGCCCGGCCCACCGCCACCGCCGGGATCGCGCTCACCGCACTCGGCTTCCTCCTGCTCGTGCCGCTCGACGACACCTGGAGCCTGCCGGACATCGCCTGGCGCCTCGCCCTGGCCGGAGCCGGCATGGGCCTGTACGGCGGCCCCACCCAGACCCTCGTGATGAGCGCCGCCACCCCGGCGACGACGGCCACCGCCAGCTCCACCGTCCAGCTCGCCCGCAGCCTCGGCTTCACCCTCGGCCCGGCCCTGGCCACCGCCGCCTGGAGCCTCGGCGGATCCGGTACGGCCGGCCTGCACGCGGGCCTCGGCCTCGCCGCAGCCGGCGCCTGCCTCGCCGTCCCCCTGCTGGCGTCGCACGGCCGCTCCGGGCCCCGTACGGCCTGAACCCTCCTCTTCCACCCCGCTCACCGTCAGGAGCACACGCATGTGCGGAATCACCGGCTGGGTGTCCTTCCACCAGGACGTCCGCCACAGCGCCCCGGTCATCGAGGCGATGACCGCCACCATGGCCCTGCGCGGCCCCGACGCCGCCGGCGTCTGGCTCGGCCGCACCGCCGCGCTCGGCCACCGGCGGCTCGCCGTGATCGACGTCGACGGCGGCGCCCAGCCCATGGCCGACCGCCCCGACCGGCCACAGGTGGTCCTCACCTACAGCGGCGAGGTCTACAACCACCACGAACTGCGGGAGCGACTCAGAAACAGAGGCCACCGCTTCGGGACCCGCAGTGACACCGAGGTCGTGCTCCGCGCCTACCTGGAGTGGGGCGATGCCCTGGTCGACCACCTGGAGGGCATGTACGCCTTCGGCATCTGGGACGAGCGCGAACAGCGACTCCTCCTGGTGCGCGACCGGCTCGGCGTCAAGCCGCTGTTCTGGGCCGCCGTCGACGGTGGCCTGGTCTTCGGCTCCGAGCCCAAGGCGCTGTTCGCCCACCCCGAGGTCGCCCCCACCGTGGACGCCGACGGCCTGCGCGAGGCGTACAGCCTGCTGTTCAACACCGGCCCCACCGTCTGGGCGGGCGTCCGCGAGGTCCACCCCGGAGGCCTGCTCGTCCTCGACCGGGACGGCGTCCGCGAGCGCCGCTACTGGGAGCTGACCGCACGCCCGCACGCCGATCGGCTGGAGACCACCAAGGAACGGGTCGCTGAGCTGGTCGACCGCGCCGCCAGGTCGCAGCTGGAAGCCGACGTCCCGCTGTGCAGCCTGCTCTCCGGCGGCCTCGACTCCACCGTCGTCACCGCCCTCGTCGCCGACGAACTCCGGCGCACCCAGGGGCACGAGGCGAAGCTGCGCTCCTACGCCGTCGACTACAGCGACCAGGCCGAGCGGTTCACCGGCGACGTGCTGCGCACCGGCCACGACACCCCGTTCGCCGCCGAGGCGGGCGCCTTCATCGGCACCGAGCACTCCACCGTCGTCCTCGATCCACGCGCGCTGCTCGACCCGGAGAACCGGCGGGCCGTCGTGGTCGCCCGGGACTCGCCGATCGGTGTCGGCGACATGGACACCTCGCTCTCCCTGCTGTTCGGCGAGATCCGCAAGCACTCCACGGTCGCGCTCTCCGGCGAGGCCGCGGACGAGGTGTTCGGCGGCTACCCCTGGTTCCACACCCCTGAGGCGCTCGCCGCGCGGACCTTCCCCTGGCTGCTCGTCACCGGCGACGCCGCCGCCATGCCGATCCACCCCGACCTCGCCGCCCACCTGCGCATCCGCGAGTTCCGCGAGGACACCTACCGCAGCTCCCTCGCGGTCGTCCCGCACCTGGACGGCGAGAGCCCGGCCGAGCACCGCCAGCGCGAGCTGCAGCACCTCTCGCTCACCCGCTGGCTGCGCCAGCTGCTCCACCGCAAGGACCGCCTCTCGATGGCCCAGGGCCTGGAGGTCCGCGTCCCCTACTGCGACCACCGCCTCGTCGAGTACGCCTTCAACACCCCCTGGGCGATGAAGAGCCACGACGGCCGGGAGAAGAGCCTGCTGCGCGACACCGGTCGGGCAATCGCCCCCGACTCGGTGCTGTGGCGGCCGAAGAACCACTACCCGGCCACCCACCACGCCGACTACAACGCCGGCCTCCAGCGGCTCGCCCGGGAGGCGCTGGACGCGCCGCACGTGCGCGACATCGCCGACGAGACGGTCATCAAGGCCACCCTCGACACCCCCGCCGACCAGCTGGCATGGGGTCACCGCCTGCGCCTGGAACGGGTCGTCGACCTCGCGCTCTGGCTCGACCACCACCGCCCCGCCCTCGCCCTCTGAACCTCTCCACCGCACCACCCCTCCCGGAGGAACCCGGACATGACCACCCCCGACCGCACCGAGGGCCGCTGCCCCGTCACCGGCGCCACCGCCGGCGAGCCGATACCGCTGTACGGAGCCGCGTACAAGACCGACCCGTACGACCTCTACCGGCGGATGCGCGACGCCGGGCCCGTCCACCGGGTGCGCTTCCCCTCCGGCATCGCCGCCTGGCTCGTCACCGGCTACGAGGCCGCCCATGCCGCGCTCAACGACCCCCGACTGGGCAAGAACCACCGCCTGGGCAACGACTACTGGCGCTCCCTCGCCTCGATCATGCCGGAGCCCCAGCACTCCCAGCTCCAGGTCCACCTGCTGCACCAGGACCCGCCGGAGCACACCCGGATGCGCCGCCTCGTCCTGGACGCCTTCGCCCCGCGGCGGGTGGATTCCCTGCGGCCCAGGTTCCAGGAGATCGCCGACGCCCTGGTCGACGCGCTGCCCGCCGAGAACGGCGCCGACCTGGTCGCCGGCTTCGCCGCGCACTACCCCTTCAAGGTCCTGGCCGAGGTCATCGGCCTGCCCCCGGAGCTCGCCGCCCGCTTCGACCGCGACTGGGGCAAGGTCGTCCAGCCGGTCGGCCCCCAGGACCCGGGCCGCCCCGCCTACGAGGCCAGGCTGCTCGGCCTGCAGACCTACATCGCCGACGTCGTCGCCCACAAGCGCGAGCACTGGGAGGACGACCTGCTCTCCCGCCTGGTCGTCGCCAAGGACCGCAAGGAACTCACCCAGGAGGAACTCGACTCGATGATCTTCCAGCTCCTGGTCGCCGGCCAGGAGCCCGTCACCAACCAGATCACCACCATGCTGATCACCCTGCTCCGCCACCCCGAGCAACTGGAACGGCTACGGGACGACCCCGGCCTGATGCCCCGGGCGATCGAGGAACTCCTGCGCTACGACAGCGCCTTCGAGCTGACCACCTGGCGGTTCTTCGCCCGGGACAGCGACCTGCACGGCACCCGCATCCCGGCCGGCGACTCTGTCATCGTCTCGCTGTGCGCCGCCAACCGCGACGGCGAACAGTTCCCGGACGCCGACACCCTCGACCTGGAGCGCAGCCCCAACCCCCACCTGGCCTTCGGTCACGGCATCCACTTCTGCCCCGGCGCCGCCCTCGCCCGCGCCGAACTCCAGATCGCCGTCGCCACCCTGCTCACCCGCCTGCCCGGCCTGCGGCCCGGGGGCCCCCTGGACGACCTGACCTGGATTCCGGCCGTCCTCGCCCGAGGCGTCAACCAGCTGCCCGTCGCCTACGACAAGCGCATCTGACCGACCGGCCCCACCGCGCGCCCCGACCCGCCCGTCTCAGGCGTCCCGGCCCGCCCGCCCCCACCGGAGGGCGCGGGCGCGCCGGGACGCCATCCCGCCATGCCCTCACGGAGAAGCCGCATGACCACCACCGGTACCGCCACACCCAGGTCCAGAGACGTCCGGCAGATCAGCGCCGCCGTCCTGGAACTGCTCCTGCCCCACCGCCGGGCCACCGACACCGCCACCCCGGCCACCGTCGACGACTTCCCCGAACAGCTGTGCCAGATAGGCGAGTTCGCCGAGTACGGCGATCCGATCGTGTTCACCCTGCCCGGCTTCCCCTGCAAGTCCCCCAGCCCCGACAAGGTCCTCGGCCACCTGCCCGACGAGGGCGAGCGCCTCTCCCTCACCTTCCTCGACGACCTCTGCCGCGCGATCGGCGAGGTGTACGAGCCGGGCGCGCGGATGGAGATCTGCTCCGACGGCCACGTCTTCGGCGATCTGATCCGCGTCCCCGACCCGCAGATCGACGCCTACTCCGACGAACTCGCCGCCATGATCCGGCGCGAGGGCCTGACCCACCTGTCCGTCTTCGACCTGCGCGACGTGCTCGGCGACCTCCCGTACGACGAGAAGCGCGCCCACGTCCACGCCGCCCACGCCCCGACCGTCGAGGAACTGCGCGCCGAGGTGAAGAGCGACGAGCACACCCTCGCCCTCTACTGCGGCATCACCCGCTTCCTCACCGAGGACACCGTCGACTTCACCGGCACCAAGTCGGCCCTCCAGCGCGAATGCCGGCAGCGCGCCTACGGCGTCATCCAGCGCAGCCGCGCCTGGGGCGACCTCATCGCCGAGCACCATCCCCGTACCGTCCGCCTGTCCATCCACCCCCAGCCGCGCGGCGCCGCCAAGTTCGGCATTTGCCTCCTCGACGCCCCGGACGCCTGGACCACCCCGTGGCACTCGGCCGTCCTGCACCGGCCCGACGGCAGCTGGCAGCTGATGCGCCGGGCCGACGCCGAGCGGCAGGGCACCCTGGTGCTGCGCGACGGCCGGCCGAGCCACTTCGAGGCCTCCTGACCACCTCCAGGAGTGCGGGTGGCCCCCGGTCCCGTGGGGGGACCGGGGGCCACCCGCACCGATCTCACACCGTGACGGGCGACTCCTCCGTGGTCGGGGTGGGCAGGGTGTTCCGGTGGTCGAAGGCGATCAGCGGGTCGCCGGTCAGCGGGTGCTCGACCACGGTGGCCCGCACCCCGAACACCTTCGCCAGCAAGTCCGGGGTGAGCACCTCTCGGGGTGTCCCGGAGGCGACGACAGCGCCGTCGTGCAGGACGTGGAGCCGGTCGCAGAGCGAGGCCGCGGCGTTCAGGTCGTGCAGCGAGATCAGGGTGGTGCGGCGCTGCTCGCGCAGCAGGGCGAGCAGCTCCACCTGGTGCTGGACGTCGAGGTGGTTGGTCGGCTCGTCCAGCACCAGGACATCCGGCTGCTGGGCGAACGCCCGCGCGAGCAGGACCCGTTGGCGCTCGCCGCCGGACAGCTCCGCGAACCGGCGTTGCGCGTACGGCTGGAGACCGACACGCTCCAGGGCCTCGGCCACCGTCGCGTGGTCGTGTTCGTCGTCCCCGGCGAAGGCCCGCTTGAACGGGGTACGGCCCATCGCGACGACCTCGCGCACGGTGAACTCGAAGTCCGAGCCGCGCTCCTGGGGCAGCGCCGCGATGTGCCGGGCCGCCTCGGCCGGGGCCAGGGACCGGACGTCCCGGTCGGCCAGCAGCACCCGCCCGGCGTGCGGGCGCAGATGCCGGTAGACGGTGCGCAGCAGGGTGGACTTGCCGCTGCCGTTGGGCCCGACGAGACCGGCGATCTCGCCCTCGGCGGCGATCAGGCCGACGTCGGAGAGGACGTCGCGTCCGCCGAGGGTGACGGTGATGTCCTCGACGGTGATCCTCATCAGGACTCCTTCATGGATACCCCCGGCTTTAGCCGGGGTGGAGGTGCCCCCGCTCGCGGGGGAGAAACGAAGCTCTCGTGTAGCGAGGCAGGGATAGCCGTTTCGCCGCCAAGGCGGACCGGCGTCTCGGCAGTTGATCACCTGATCACCCGCAGTGGTCGCAAGGGTAGATGCTACTGTGTGTTCGGTGGCGGTTACTCGCATGAAGCGGGCTTTCAAGTTCCGCTTCTACCCGACCGATGCGCAGGCAGCTGAGCTGTCGCGCACGTTCGGATGTGTGCGGCTCGTCTATAACAAGGCGCTGGCCGCCCGGTCCGAGGCGTGGTCGATGCGTCAGGAACGGGTGAACTACAACGCCACCTCGGCGATGCTGACGGAGTGGAAGAAGACCGAGGAGCTGGCGTTCCTCTGCGAGGTCTCCTCCGTTCCGTTGCAGCAGACTCTCCGTCACCTGCAAGGGGCGTTCTCCAACTTCTGGCAGAAGCGGGCGAAGTATCCCCGCTTCAAGTCGAAGAAGAAGTCCCGGGACAGCGCCGAGTACACCATCTCCGCATTCCGTTACCGGGATGGCCGGCTGATGCTGGCGAAGATGGCTGAGCCGCTGGACATCCGGTGGTCCCGGCCTCTTCCGGAGGGCCAGTCGCCGTCCACGGTGACCGTATCCCGGGACGCGGCCGGGCGCTGGTTCGTCTCGATGCTGTGCGACGACCCCACCATCGAGCAGATGCCCAGGCTGAACACAGCCGTGGGGATCGACGCGGGGATCACCAGCCTGGTGACACTGTCCACCGGGGAGAAGATCGCCAATCCCCGGTCCGAGCGCAAGGATCGGGAGCGTCTGGCCAAGGCCCAGCGGGAACTTGCCCGCAAGGCCAAGGGCTCGAAGAATCGCGAGAAGGCCCGCAAGAAGGTCGCCCGCGTCCACGCGCAGATCGCCGACCGGCGCAGGGACTTCCTGCACAAGCTCACCACCCGACTCGTCCACGAAAACCAAGTGGTCGTGATCGAGGACCTGACCGTTCGCAACCTCCTCAAGAACAAGAAGCTGTCCCGGGCCATCTCGGACGCTTCCTGGACCGAGCTGCGGACCATGCTGGAGTACAAGTGTGCCTGGTACGGCCGCGACCTGGTGAGAACCGACCGGTGGTTCCCCAGTTCCAAGCTGTGCTCGGCCTGCGGAACCATCCGCGACATGTTGCCGCTGAACATCCGCGAGTGGGCGTGCGACTGCGGAGCAGTCCACGACCGGGACGTGAACGCGGCACGCAACATCCTGGCCGCCGGACTGGCGGTGACAGCCTGTGGAGACGGTGTAAGACCTCAACGGAGCACTCCGGGCGGGCGGTTGTCGATGAAGCAGGAAGTAGTCCCACCGCAGCGCACACGCGCAGCGGCTCAGCCGCGAGGCTGAGGGGAATCCCCCTCCTTCGAGGAGGGGGAGGAGGTCAACAGCGCTCCAGCTTCCGGTCGAGGAGGTACAGCAGGACGGGTGCGCCGATGACGGCGGTCACGACGCCGATCGGCAGTTCCTGGGTGTCCAGCGCGGTGCGGGCGACGGTGTCGACGGCCACCAGGAGGACGGCGCCGGTGAGGGCGGACAGCGGCAGCAGCCGGCGGTGGTCGCCGCCCACGACGAGCCGGCACACGTGCGGCACCAGCAGGCCGACGAAGCCGATCGCGCCGGAGACCGCCACCAGGACGCCGGTGAGCAGGCTGGTGACGGCGAACAGTTCACGGCGCAGCCGGGCGGTGTCGACGCCGAGGCCGGCGGCGGTCTCGTCGCCCATCAGCAGCGCGTTGAGGTGCCGGGCGCGGCCCTGGAGGGCCAGCCAGCCCAGGGTGACGGCGGCGGCCGGGACGGCGAGTTGGTCCCAGGTGGCGGCGCCGAGGCTGCCCATCAGCCAGAACAGCACGCCCCGGGTCTGCTGGTCGTCGCCGGCCTGGAGGACGAGGAAGCTGGTGAAGCCGGAGAGGAACTGCCCGATGGCCACCCCGGCGAGGACCAGGCGCATCGGGGCGAAGCCGCCGCCGCGCCGGGCGATCGCCCAGACGAGGGCGAAGGAGGCCAGGGCCCCGGCGAACGCGGCGGCCGAGACGCCGAAGCCGAACGCGAAGCCGGTGCCGGCGCCGAGGACGATGACGGCGACCGCGCCGAGCGAGGCGCCGGAGGAGATGCCCAGCAGGTAGGGGTCGGCGAGCGGGTTGCGGACCAGGGCCTGGACGGCGGTGCCGACCAGGCCCAGTCCGGCTCCGACGATCGCGGCCAGCAGGGCGCGGGGCACCCGCAGCTGCCAGACGATCAGGTCCCGGGTGCCGGCTTCCGGGGCCGAACCGGTGAGCCGGTGGCCGACGACGGTCCACACCTCGCGGACGGGGATGTCCACCGCGCCGAGGGAGACGGCGAGGGTGAGGGCGAGGACCAGGGCGAGGGAGAGCGCGGACGCGACGAGGCCGGCCCGCGCGGTGCGCGCGGGCCGGCGGCCGGTCGCCGCGGTGGCGGCGGTCATCTACTGTGCGTCCTTGACCTGGTCGGGGAAGAGGGTGTGGGCGATCTGCTGGACGGTGTCGGCGTTGCGGGTGCCGGCGATGGTGGTCAGCTCGGAACCGATGCGCACGAAGTGGCCTTCCTGGACGGCCTTGAGGCCCTTGGTGGCGGGGAACTCGCGCAGGAACTTCTCCGCGTCGTCGAAGGCCTTCTTGTTCTCGGCGTCGCTGCCGCGGTTGCGCACCCCGAGCTGGATCCAGTCGGGGTTCCTGGCGACGACGTCCTCCCAGGAGACGGGCTTGAAGTCGCCGTCGACGTCGCCGAACACGTTGCGCGCGCCGGCCAGGGTGATCACCGCGTTGGCGACCTGCCGGTTGCCCACCGCCATCGGCTGCTTGGTGCCCGCGTCGAAGTCGAAGAAGAAGTAGCCGGGGCGCTTGTCCGCCGCCACGCCCGCCAGCGCGGTCTTCACGGCGCCGACCTTCTTCTCCATGTCCGCGACCAGCGCGTCGGCCTTGGCGGAGGTGCCGGTGACCTGGCCGAGGCTCTTGATGTCGCCCTCGACGCCGGTCAGGTCCCGTACCGCGGCCGGGGCCACGGCCGCGCAGGCGGTGGAGTGCAGGAAGACCCGCTTGATCCCGGCGGCCTGGTACTCCTGGGCGGTCGGGGCGGTGCCCATGCCGCCGCCCATGCCGCCCATGTCGGCGAAGGTCTCCACGTACAGGTCCGCACCGGAGCCGAGCAGCTTCTCCTTCGGGATCACCATGTCACCGAGGACCGGGACCTTCGCCCCGGCATCGGCGACGTCGGCGGGCAGCGTGCCCTTGCCGGGCGGGAAGCCGGTTCCGATCACTCTGTCGCCCGCACCGAGCTTCAGCAGCATCTCCAGGCCGGAGGCGTTGCTGGTGACGATCTTCTTCGGCGCGGAGTCGAACACCGTCTCCTTCCCGGTGCAGTCCGTGACCTTGACCGGGAAGGCCGCCGCGGCCGAGGAGGCTCCGGCGCCCGGCGCGGCGGCCGTGGTGGCGCCCGCGTCGCCGGACTCGGCGCTCCCACCGCTGCCGCAGCCCGTCACGAGCAGGGCGACGGCGGCGGCCGTGCCGTACAGAACACGAGAACGCATGGAACTCTCCTGGGACGATCCGAGGGCGGGGGCCAGCGGTGTGCGGGCCCGGCACTGGTAGTCGGATCGAGGCCGGGGAAAGTTCCGAAGAGCGTCCGGAAAATCCTCCCGCGTGGTCGGGCGCCGACGGCGTGAGACCGTCGGCGTGTCAGGTGACGTGGAGTGTGAGTGCCGCGGTGTGGAGTTGTCCGGCGGTCTGGAACTGCAGATAGGCCCGCCAGTTGCCGGGTTCGCCGAGCAGGGCGTAGAGGGTCAGCGTCGGCCCGCCGTGGTCCGCGTTGACGGGGGTGACGGGGTGGAGGTGGGCCAGCGCCTGGTCGCCCTCGTGGAAGATGCTGAGGTGGGCGTAGCTGTCGAGGTACGGCTGGAGGTCGGTGACCGGCTGACCGTCCTTGCTGATGGTGACGGTGAGCGGGGCGGGCGTTCCGGCCGTCAACTCTCCTCGGACTGCGACGGTGTAGCCGTCGACCGTAGTGCTGTCGGTCGCGGCGGGCAGTGGTACCGCGGTGGCCTGGCCGGGCACTGTCACGGTGCGGCTGAGGACGAATTCCCTGCCCTTGTGGGGGCCGGTGTTCGGTGTGAACGAGGCGTACAGGCGCCAGTCGCCCGGTTCGAGGGCGGCGAGGTCGGCGGTCCAGGTGCCGTCGGGTGCCATCGTGGGGTGCAGGTGCTGATAGCCGGTGAGGTCCGAGCGGATCGCGTAGAAGTGCAGCCGCTTGGTCTGGACGTCGGCGAAGTCGGTGACCGGGCGTCCGTCCGGGCCGGTGACGGTGAACGGGTAGGTCACCGCTTGGCCGGCGGGGAGGCTGGTGGCCGCGGAGTCGAGGCGGTAGCCGTCGCGTTCGGTGGCGAGCCCGTCACCGGGCGACATCCCTGGCGTCCCGGACATCCCCGGCATCCCTGGCATGGCGGGCATGCCCGACGGCGCCGTGCCGGACATGTGCATCGCGCCGTGGTCCATGCCGGGCATGCCGGGTTGCCCCGCCTGCGTGGACGGCCCGCGCGCGGCCAGCGTGAGCAGGGCGATCGCGCAGACCGCCAGGGCGAGGGAGCAGGCGTAGAGGATGCGGTGGGCCGGCCAGCGGTTGGTCGACGAAGGGCTTCCCTGTTCCGGGGACGCCGACTTCTCGTGTTCGGTGCCGGTGTTCATCCTTGCCCGCTCTCCTCTCGTCCGGCCGGTCGGGCCGCGCTACTCAGGAGATCCGAGCGGCCGGTGGAGATAACGAAAAGCTGCGGGCAGGGAGGCGTTCCTTCCGGCGGTGCGGGCGAGGACGGTGTGCACGGCTGCCCTGGGGTGTCAGAGCAGGGTGTGCCAGTAGTACCAGAAGCGGTTGAGGATGAGCAGGGCGATCACCAGGTACCAGACGGCCGGGACGACCCAGTGGTAGCGGGCGGCCAGTTCGGTCGCCGGGCGCCACCGCGCGGGCAGCGGGATCACCCCGTGCCTGACGTTGTGCAGGGTGGTGTACCAGAACAGTGGGATGGTGGCGATCCACACGACGATGCAGTACGGGCAGACCGCGCCGATCTCGTACAGCGTCTGGTCCATCAGCCAGGTGACGAAGCCGACCCCGAACAGGGTCCCGGCCTGGAGGCCCAGCCAGAACCAGCGCGGCAGCCGCGCTCGGGCCAGCACGCAGACCCCGATGGTGACGACGACGGTGAAGGCAGCGACGCCGATGAGGGAGTTCGGGAAGCCGAAGGCCGACGCCTGGGGGGTGCGCATCACCGAGCCGCAGCTGATGATCGGGTTGATGTTGCAGCTGGGGACGTAGGCGGGGTTCTCCAGGAGCCGGATCTTCTCCAGCGTGAGGGTGACGGAGGCGGCCAGGCCGAGGGCGCCGGCGATGAGCAGCAGCAGGCCGAACGCCCGGCTGCTGCGGACGGCTTCGGTGAGCCGTCCGGTCGTCGGGCCGGTGCCGGGTCGGGCGGAGGTGGTCATGGTGTGTGGTCCCCCGGCTCTACTTGGCGGCGATGGTCTGCTGGATCAGCTGGGTGTACTGGTCCGGGGTGATCGGGTTGCCCTGGCCGTCGAACACCTCAAGCTGCTTGCCGTTGAGCTTCAGCGTGGGCGTGCCGGAGACGCCGCTGCTGTTGAAGGCGTCGTTGACCTTCCCGGCCCAGGGCTTGTAGGTGCCGTCCTGGACCGCCTTGGTGAAGTCGGGGGTGACCAGGCCGGGGACCTTGGCGGCGAGGTCGAGCAGGTGGCCGGTGTTGGCGAAGGCGTCGTCCTGTTCGCTCGGCTGGTTGGCGTAGAGCACGTCGTGGAACTGCTTGAACTTCGCCGTGCTCTCGTTCAGTGCCGCGCCCGCGGCGGCGAGGGCGTTCTTCGACCCGCTGCCGCCGAGGTTGGCGTCCAGGAAGGTCGCCAGGTGGTAGTGGATGGCGTACGTGCCGTTGTCGGCGAGTTGCTGGATGGTCGGGCCGTCGGCCTGCTCCAGCTTGTCGCAGACCGGGCAGCGGAAGTCCTCGTACACGTCCAGGACGTTCTTGTTGTCCGGGTTGCCGTAGACGATCACGGTGCCGTTGGGGCCACTGGCGTTCGCGGGCACCACCAGCGGGCCGCTGCTGCCGCCGTTCCCGGCCAGCGCGATGCTGATGCCGACGGCCGCGCCGACGACGGCGACGGCTATGCCGCCGATGACGATCTTCTTGCGGCGGGATGCGGCCCGCTGCTGACGTTCACGCTCGGTGCGCATCCGCTCGCGTGCGGACTTCTTGGCGTCCTGGCTGTTCCGGTCGCTCATGGTGGCCTCGTCTCCCGTCTCGCGGACGCCGGGCACGGCCGCAAGGGCCGGAAGCCCGGGTCCGGGACGACTCCGTGCAGGTTCGGGGAAGGGGAAGTACGGGCGGTTCCGCCCGGGTGGGCTGCAGGGAAGGGCGCGGTGGGCTGTCGGGGCGATCACCCCGCGGACGGCACACTCGGTGGACGAGCGTCGGTCAGCCCGGTCAGCCGCTCAGCGCCGGGAGGAGTGGTGGCGGGCCGCGCCGCTGGACGCCGCGCCGCAGGACCTCCTGGGGCGCCGGACGATCGTCGTCGGGGAGCGCCCGGGCGCGCACGGCCTGCTCGGGCTCGGCCGGAACCAGCCAGGCCAGCAGGAGCCGCACCGGCCGCATCGTGAGCGCGGCAGCTACGCCCAGCAGCCGGAAGACGGCCTTCTCGCCCTGGCGCAGCCACACGGCCGCGACGAGCGCGGCGGCCAGGTGGGCGAGGAACACGGCGGCCAGCTGGCCGCCGGCGAGCTGCCCGGGCAGTTCGGGTACGGGGCCCATGCCGTGGACGGGGCCACCGCCGCACAGCAGGTCGGGCAGCAGGCCACCGCTGGGGCGGCGGCCGGTTCCGCAGGTGTCCTGGCCGACGTTGTAGACGGCGTTCAGTGCCAGTTCGAGGGGGAGGAGGACCGCGGCGATCTGGAGGAAGGCCCGCTCGGCGGAGGACAGCAGCAGCGCGGTGCCGAAGACCACCACGGCGGCCACGGCCATGACGGTGGCGGGCAGTGGCGTGCCGGTCAGCAGGATGTGGCCGCCGGCCGACAGCGACAGCAGCAGCGCGGTGAACACTCCCGCGCGTGCTGTGCGGACCGCCGTCCCGGGCTCCATGCGGCCGAGTATGGCACGGCCTGTTCGATTTCTGACCCCGTCGGTGCGCGGTTGCCGGGCGGAGGCGGGGGGGGGCGCGGCGGCCCCCCCCCCCCCCGCCCCGACCCCCCGGGGGGCGGGGCGGGGGCGCGGGCGCGGCGGGCCGGCCCCCCCCCCCGCCCCCCCCCCCCGCC
>NZ_JBIWPN010000022.1:91536-129279 GCF_044768305.1 Kitasatospora sp. NPDC101155
CGCCGCCCGGGGCCCGCGGGGGCCTGTTTGGCCCGGGCGTGTTCTATTCCGCCCCCCGGCGGGGGGGGGGGGGGGGGGGGGGGGGGGGGGGCCGGGGCGCCCCCCCCCGCCCCGGGCCCTTACGCCGAGGTGTCCGTGCCGGTGCCGCGGCTGCGGCGGCCGAGCACGACGCCCGTCACCGCGCCGAGGACGCCGACCACGATGCCCGCGATGCCCAGTGCGCGGGCGGTGGAGTCGCTGCCGCTTGCCTTTGCGGCCGCGGTGCTCGTCGTGGTCGCCGGCGCTGGGTCGGCCTTGGCGCTCGCCGCGGCGCCGGGGGCGGGGGCGTCGGAGTCGCCGGCGGTGGCGGCGGTCAGCTTGAGGACCGGCGCCGGGTTCTTCGGCTCGGGCTGGCCGTCCTGGGGCTCCTCGATCCAGCGCACCACGGTGCCGTCGCTGTAGGTCTGCAGGGCCTTGAAGACGACCTTGTCCGTGCCGTCGGGCAGCGCGCCGAGGTCGACGGTGAAGTCCTGGAAGTGGCCGGGGGTGATCTGGCCGCCGGTCCACACGACCTGGGAGACGGCGTCGGTGATGTCGCCGTCGTCGGTGTGGATCGGGGTGGTGAGCTTGGTGGTCTGGATCGCGTCGGTCCAGCCCGGCACCGGCGCGACCTTGACGGACGGGATCGGGTGGTCGGTGGGGAAGTCGATCTCGACCTTCACCGTGCTGTTCTTGTCGTCCTCGTTGGGCACGCGGAACGCGAAGGTCTGGTCGGTCGCGTTCTTGGGCACGCTGTTCGGCTGCACGATGACGTGCGCGGACGCCGGGACGGCCGCGCCGAGTACGGTCGCGGCGCCCAGGGCGCAGGCGGCGGCGAGACGCTTCTTCAGGGACAGGCTCATGGCTGTGTGGTCTCCGGGTCGGAGGTACGCGTGCGCCCGTGGAGACGGAGCACGCGTATGGGATCAGGGGGAGGGCGGACGGCCGTGACCGGACGGCTCTCCCGCTCCGGTCAGACGGCCGGTACCAGCGGCGGACCGCGCCTGATCACCACATGCCGCAACAGCGTCCGCCGCGGCTGCCACCACCGGCCCTCGGCGGGCACGAAGCGCACGGCAGCGGCCCGCGACCGTCCGCGCGTCCCGCCGCGCAGCACCGCGAACAGGGCCAGCGCCCCGCGCAGCGACGCCGCGCGGGAGTGAACCGTCGCGGTGACGGTCTCGGCGGTCAGCCGGACCAGCCGCCACACGGCCACCTCGCCCCGCCACAGCCACCATCCCGCGGCGACGGTCGCCGCCAGGTGCGCGACGAGCATCGCGGGACTCAGCCCCAGGAGCGCCGCATGGCTCCAGAAGGTCACGTGTGTCGCCGCGACGACGGCGTGCGGAGCCGCACTGCTGCCCGCCGCGGCATGGGCGGCCGACGGACCGGAGCGACCGCTGCCCGCCGACAGAGCCCTGGACATGCCGGCCATGCCGGACATGCCGTGCATCCCGGGCATCGCGGCCATGGCGGCGGACGGGTTGGCCGGCCCGGCAGCCGTCGGAGGGCGCCGACCACACTGCGCGGCGTGGAAGAGGACGTGCAGTCCTCCCTGCCCCACGGCCAGGCCACCGACGATCGCCCGCAACGAGCGCTCCCGCCGCGCGGCGAGCACGGCGACGGCGCCGACGAGCACCCATCCGAGCAGCAGCGCACCCGGCGCTGCCGCGCTGCCGGACGCCAGCCCGTGCCCGAAGGCGGCCAGCGCGACGCAGACCGTCGCGAAGGGCAGCGCCCGCAGTACGCGAAGGTCGAGCGCGGCGGCACGCGCCGCCGTGGGCACGGGCTCGGTGCTCGGGGCAGACATGGCCGGGACATCATGACACCGGCGTCCACCGTCCCGGTCGGGCTCCCCCGGATCGTTCCCAACCCGACACTTGCGGCCACCGAAGCGGCACAAGGGGTGAGCGGCGCGGACTCTACGGTCAGGCGACGCTGGCGTCGAACGCCAGGTCGGCGTGGTCGTTCCGGCCGTGGAGAGGACCCGTCGCGATAGTGCGGCGATAGGGGGGCGTTGGTGCGGCTGCCTAACGTCGTCCTCGCACTGGAGGAGGATGGTGCTGGGGTGGCGGGATCAGGCAGGCCAGGCGGTTGTGGTCGACCAGCATCATGCGGTTGATCGACCAGTTGGTCCACGACCCGTCCGGCGTCTTCGCGATGTTCATCCCGAAGGACTGGATGTAGCGGCCGCCGTCGCCGTCGTGGATCAGCGGGGTGGGGAACTTCAGCAGGTCGATCGCGTCGCCCGTCATGACGTTCTGTTTGCAGGGCGCGGCGGCCCGCTCCACCACCACCGGCGGGATCGGCTCGCGCTGGCGCGCGTCGGCCAGTGCGGTGACGATCTCGGCACCCTTGGCGTCCGCCGGGAGGCCGAGGGCCAGTGCGCTCACCTGCACCGACCCGCCCGCTCACCCGGGCCGACCCGCCGCTGATCCGTTCGGAACGCGGACCGGCGGTCGAGCCCGGTCCGGTTGGCGTTGACAATGGGATTTGTCCCCATTGTTCCGGAGCAAGGCTGGGACCGGTTTGGTCGACCTGCGGAGAAGTCCTGATGTGCCCGAGCGGCTTTCCCGCCCGAGGCGCAGCGGGCAAGGACGCCAAGAACACGGCCGGCCGCGTGCGGGAGGGCCGAGGCGGCTGTTCAAGGGCCTGCTGAGCCTGCGCAGCCTCACCGGCCCGGTGTTCCTCCTGCAACTGGTGGTGGTGCTGCTGATCGTCGTCGCCACGCTGGTGGCTCTCGTGGTCGGGGCTCGGCGCGACGCCACGGCGGACGCCGAGAACCGGACGCTCGCCGCGGCGCAGGCGTTCGCGCACTCGCCGGGGATCCTGACGGCACTGAGCAGCCCCGATCCGACCGCAGCCCTGCAGCCGGACGCCGAGGCGGCCCGGAAGGCCGCTGGCGTGGACGCCATCATCGTCTACGGGTTGGACGGGATCACGCTCACCCACAGCGACCCGAACCAGATCGGGAAGCACGTCATCGGCCCCTACGCGCAGGCGGCGACCGGCAAGTCCTTCACCATGACCTTCCACGGATCACTGGGCCTGTCCGTGATCTCGGCGGTACCCGTCAAGGCCGCCGACGGCTCCGTCGTCGCCATCGTCTCCGCCCCGGTCACGGTCGGGAAGGTGCGGCACAAGGTGAACCAGCAGCTGCCGGTCCTGTTCGGCGGTGCCACGGTGGCTCTCGCCATCGGCGCGTGCGGGGCGAGCCTGGTGAGCCGCCGGCTGCAGCGGCAGACCCGTGGCCTGGGCCCGGCCGAGATGACCAGGATGTACGAGCACCACGACGCCGTGCTGCACGCCGTCCGGGAGGGCGTGCTGATCCTCGGCGAGGACGGCCGCCTGCTGCTGGCCAACGACGAGGCCTGCCGGTTGCTCGGCCTGCCCCCCGACTGCCAAGGCCGTACGATCACCGGGCTGGGTCTGGGCCACCCGGTCGCCGAGCTGCTGGCCTCGGGGCGAGTGGTCACCGACGCCGTGGTCGGCTCCGGGGACCGCCTACTCTCGGTGAACACCCGGGCCACCGACCGCAACGGGGGACCACCCGGGCGGGTCGCGACCCTGCGCGACTCCACCGAGCTGCGCGCCCTGTCCGACAAGGCCGAGGCGGCCAACGAGCGCCTCAAGGTGCTGTACGAAGCCAGCAGGACGATCGGCACCACACTCGACGTGGTGCGCTCCGCACAGGAACTCGCCGAGGCGGCCGTCCCGGGCTTCGCCGACTACGTCACCGTCGACCTCGCGGAGCCCGTCCTGCACGGCGACGAACCCACCGGCACCCGGATCCTCCACCTGCGGCGCGCCGGGCTGAGCGGCGTCCACCGGGACACGCCGTTCCATCCCATCGGTGCGACCGTTCCGATCGTTCCCACCGCCCTGCTCGGCCGCAGCCTGCAGCACGGCCAGTCCGTACTCGAAGCGGATCTGACCAGCTCCGCCGTCTGGCACGACGACGTCCCGGACCGGGCCCGGCGCACGGCCGAGGCCGGCATCCACTCGCTGCTGAGCGTGCCGCTGCTCGCCCGGGGCCAGGTCCTCGGCGTGGCCGTCTTCTGGCGCGCGGCCTCACCGAAGCCCTTCGACGAGGACGACCTCTCGCTGGCCGAGGAGTTGGTCGCCCGGGCCGCGGTCTGCATCGACAACGCCCGCCGCTACACCCGCGAGCACCGGATGGCCGTCACCCTCCAGCACAGCCTGCTGCCCGGCGGACTGCCCCGGCAGAGCGCCCTGGACGTCGCCTACCGCTACCTGCCCGCCGAGGCCGGCGTGGGCGGCGACTGGTTCGACGTGATCCCGCTGCCCGGCGCCCGGGTCGCCCTGGTGGTGGGCGACGTGGTCGGCCACGGCCTGCACGCCGCCGCCACCATGGGCCAGCTGCGCACCGCCGTGCACAACTTCTCCTCCCTCGACCTGCCCCCGGACGAACTGCTCGGCCACCTGGACGACCTGGTCAACCAGATCGACCAGGACCGGGCGGCCAAGGACGACGACGCCATCACCGGCGCGACCTGCCTGTACGCCGTCTACGACCCGGTCACCCTGCGCTGCACCATGGCCCGGGCCGGGCACCTGCTGCCGGCCCTGGTCCACCCGGACGGCGTGGTGGAGTTCCCCGAGTTGCCCGCCGGGCCGCCGCTCGGCCTGGTCGGCCTGCCGTTCGAGAGCGCCGAACTCCAGCTGCGGGAGGGCACCCGGCTGGTCCTCTACACCGACGGGCTGGTCGAGGACCGCTCCCGGGACATCGACGTCGGCCTCGAACTGCTGCGCTCCACCCTCGGCCAGGGCGACCGCAGCCCCGACGACACCTGCGAGGCGGTGCTGAACGCCCTGCTGCCGGCCAACCCGACCGACGACATCGCCCTGCTGGTCGCCCGGACCAGGGCGCTGCCCGCCGACCGGGTCGCCGTCTGGGACGTCCCGGCCGACCCGGCCGCCGTCGCCCGGGTCCGGGCCGGCGTCGTGGAACGGCTCACCGAGTGGGGGCTGGAGGAGGTGGCCTTCGCCACCGAACTGATCGTCAGCGAGCTGGTCACCAACGCCATCCGGTACGGCATCGCTCCGATCCGGTTCCGGCTGATCCGTGACCGCGCACTCATCTGCGAGGTCTCCGACGGCAGCAGCACCTCCCCGCACCTGCGGTACGCGGCCAGCACCGACGAGGGCGGGCGCGGGCTGTTCCTGGTCGCCCAGCTCTCCGAGCGCTGGGGCACCCGCTACACCCCCAACGGCAAAGTCATCTGGGCCGAACAGCACCTCCACGAGGGCGCCACCCCGGCAGTGGAAGGTCCCGGCGAGATCCCGCTCATGACCACCGAAGGACGTCTGGAGTCATCGTGACCGCATCTCGTGCCCGAGCGGCGACCGTCTCCGGCTGCCTGGTCCTCCTGGCCGTGGGCCTGGGCGCGTGCGGCCACACACCGCCCGCCGCACCCAAGAACCCGTCGGTGGCCACCTCCGCGCAGGACGTGGGCGGCATGGACGCACTGACCGCCGCGGCGAAGAAGGAGGGCATGCTCAGAGCGATCGCGCTCCCCCGTGACTGGGCCGACTACGGCGGCCTGATCGACGGCTTCGAGAAGAAGTACGGGATCACGATCACGGTCGACAATCCTCTGGGCCACAGCCAGGACGAGGTCGACGCCATCAAGAACGGGACACGGCAGAGCGCCCCCGACGTCATCGACGTGGGGGACACGTTCGCCCGGGCAGCAGGCCGGCAGAACCTGCTCGCGCCGTACAGGGTCGCCCAGTTCAGTTCGATCCCGGGCAATCAGAAGGACCCGCAGGCCCGTTGGTCCAACAACTACGGGGGCTACATCTCCATCGGCTGCGACGCGAACCGCGTCGAGGTCTGCCCCCAGACCTTCGCCGATCTGCTGAAACCCGCCTACCGGGGCAAGGTCGCGCTTGAGGGCGACCCCACCCGCTCCGGGACCGGATTCGCCAGCGTGTACGCGGCGGCCCTGGCGAACGGCGGATCGTTCGACGACATCCAGCCCGGCCTCGACTTCTTCGCCAAGCTCAAGCAGGCGGGCAACCTCGACCCGGTCGATGCCACCTCGGCCACGGTCGCGAGCGGCCAGACGCCCATCAGCATCAACTGGGACTTCGTCAACCTCAACTACACCGACCAGCTCCGCGGCAAAGGCGTCAAGTGGCAGGTCTCGATCCCCTTCGACGGCAGCTTCTCCCAGTACTACGCGCAGGCGATCAACAAGAACGCCCCACACCCGGCGGCCGCCCGCCTGTGGCAGGAGTACCTCTTCAGCCCCGAGGGCCAGAACCTCCGGCTCAAGGGCTACGCCCGCCCGGTGCTGCTCGACGCCATGGCGAAGGACGGCACCCTTGACGAGGCCGCCGCCGCAAGGTTGCCGACGGTCGAGGGAACGCCCGAGTTCCCGACGGACGCGCAGACCGAGAAGGCTCAGCGGACGGTCGCCGTGGGCTGGGCGAAGGCCGTCGGGAAGGGCTGACGCCAGGGGCGTGTCCAGTCGATGGTCCTCAACCACCGCTGCCCGCCGGGGCGGCGAGCCGGTAGCGGTTGGACTCCCGGGCCAGGAGCCCGTCGTCGACGAGGGCGCGCCGCAGCGAGACGGCGTCCAGCACGCCGCCCTCGCACCACGGCTGCAGGCGGTCGGTCACCGTCCGCTCGTCGTAGTCGTCGCCGGCGGCGAAGGTGCTCTCGGCGACGTGTCCGAGCACCGCGAGCCGGGCGTCGTCCTGCTCCGGCACGTTGACCAGGACGCCGCCGCGGATGTGGCCGCGCAGCTGCGGGTCGGGCTGGTCGGCCGCCATTTCCTCCGCCACCCGCCGGGTGGCGGTCTCCGCGGCCGCGGCGAGGGCGTCGTCGTCCAGGGCCAGCGAGCCGCGCCCCTGGACGAGCAGTCCGCTGCGGACGAGCTGGCCGATGGCCTTGGCGGCCTGCGGTGCGGCGAGCCCCGAGAGGGAGAGGATCTCCGAGGAGGTCGACGCGCCGAGGGCGAGCGCCGAGAAAACCCGGCGCAGTGCCGGATCGGCCAGATCGATGGCGAGTTGTTCGGGTGTCATGAGAGAGAACGCATCCTTTCCGAAGCGTCTCTGATCAGCTGAGCGAACCTGTGTGAACCGTAAGGCGTGGCACGGGTTCTGCCCGCCTGGGCGGGGATCTCGGCCCGGCCCAGCACGAGGTCCTCGGTGTCGTCCGCGGTCGCCGGGATGAGGACCCGGAAGGTGAAGGTGAGCAGGGCCGGCTCGTAGGTGACGGTGCCCTCCTCGGTGAACCGGGCCTTGAACAGGTCGTGTTCGCCCGCCTGGGCGACCAGGGACGCCCGCTGTTCATCTGTGAGCTCGGCGAAATTGCCGTGGGTGATGACCTGGTAGGTCGTACCGCTCATAACTGTGGCTCTCCAGGTGTGGATTCGGCCATCGGCCCGCGATCCGCGGGCGCGCGCCGCCGAGTTGACCGAACATCAGTCGATGCCCTCCGACCGCCGAGGCTCACTTCTGCTCCGGCCGATGCGTCCGGTGCGGCAGGAGGAACAGCAGGCCGGTGACGAGCACCAGTCCGCCGGCCGCCCAGTACAGCGCCTCGCTGTAGGTGGCGATGAAGGTCTTGGAGCGGATCTCTCCCAGGACGGCGCCGATCGCCTTGACGTCGGAGCCGGAGTCCTGGCTGGTGCCCGGGGCGCTCGCGAGCAGCGTGGTGCAGCTCTCGGGCACCTCGGTCAGGTCGGGCTGGCCGAGCGAGTCGGTCGCGCAGGTCCGGATCGCTCCGGCTTGGGCCGGAGCCACCGTCTGGACGGTCGGGATGACCTTGTCGGCCTGCGGGCCCGCGTTGCTCGCCAGGGCGGAGAAGAAGACACCGCCGATGATCGCCACGCCGAGGGCTGCGCCGAGCTGCCCGGTCGCGTTGATGATGCCGGACGCCGCGCCCGCCTCCTGCAGCTTGACCTCGCGCAGGATCAGACCGGTCAACGGGGCCATCAGCAGACCCATGCCGGAGCCGAGCAGGAGCATGGACGGGACAGCGTGCCAGGAGGTGATGTCGCTCCCGGCGTGGTTCGCGACCCAGGCGTAGGAGGCGACGCCGAGCATCATCATCAGCGCGCCCGCCACCAGGGTGTACCGCCCGTACCGGGGGAAGAGCGTGCGCACTGCGATCGTGCCGACGATCGGGACCCCGAGCGAGAACGGGATCGCGGTCAGACCGGTGTGCAGCGCGGACCAGCCCAGGCCGCCCTGGAGGTACAGCGTCCAGCTGAGGAAGAAGCCCGCCGGGACGGCGCCGAAGAGCATCTGCGCCGCGACGCCGGCGCCGAACGCGCGGACCTGGAACAGCGAGAGGATCACCAGCGGGGATCCGTCCTTGCGGGTCTTGTACCGCTCGTAGAGGACGAAGCCCACGATGACGGGCACGGCGCCGACCAGGCAGGTGATGCTCCAGGCGGGCCAGCCGAGTTGACGGCCGAGCATGAGCGGCAGCATCAGCAGGAGCAGCCCGACGATCGCGAGCAGCATGCCGATCAGGTCCAGCCGCATCGCGTGCGGGGACTTCGACTCCTTCATCCACTTCGCGGCCCCGACCAGGGCGGCCACGCCGACCGGCAGGTTGACCACGAAGATGCCTCGCCAGCCGAGGTCGAGCGGGCTCCAGTCGACCAGGGCGCCGCCGAGGATGGGGGCGGCGACGATGGCCAGGCCGATCATGCCCGCGTACAGACTGACGACGCGGCCGATCTCCCGCGGGGCGAACGTGACGTGGATGATCGCCAGGACCTGCGGGACCATGATCGCGGCGGCCACACCCTGGAGGATGCGGGAGGCGACCAGCATCTCGGAGTTCTGCGCGGCCGCGCACAGGGCGGAGGCCGCGACGAACCCGGCGACACCGGTCATGAACATCCGCTTGCGGCCGAAGATGTCGCCGAGCCTGCCACCGGTGATCAGGATGGCCGCGAAGGCCAGGGTGTAGCCGGCGGTCACCGCCTGGATGACGACGGCCGGCGCACCGAGGTCGCCCTGGATGGTCGGGATCGCCACGGTGACGATGTTGACGTCCAGCAGGTCCATGAAGGTGGCGACCAGCAGAACAACCAGCGCGAGCCACCGCTTCGGGTCCGGCGCGGGGGCGTCGGAGGCGACAAGCGGTTCGGCGGTCGGCTGCTCCGCCTGCCCTGCCTTGCTGTTCATGGGTTCTTCTCCGGCTTCTCGGTCGATGGCGTCCGGCCCTCGGTGGTCGGACGCCCGGGAGACGGGCGGGAGGCTTCCCCGGCGGGCGCGGGGTTCCGGGCGAGCGCGCTCCACGAGCGCATCAGCAGCTCGACGGCGTCCGCGACGGCGTCGATGCCGCTGTCCTCGGGAGAGAGCACGCGCTGGATGGACAGGCCGTCGCCCAGCGAGTGCAGGACGAGGGCCAGGAACTCGACCGGGGCCGGGGGAGCCACCGAGCGGGCGGCGAAGCCCTGTTCCAGCGCCTGGGCGAGCGAGGCCCGCGAACGCCGCTCGCGGTCGGCGAGCACCGGCAGCAGTTCCGGGTCGCGCAGGCCGTAGAGCCAGAGCTCGGTGCGCAGGGCGAGCCAGCTGCGGAGGGTCTCGTCGCGCCGGCGGTACCAGGACCGCATGTGCTCCATCAGGTTGTCGAACGACCCGGCGTCGCGGCTGAGCTCCTGCACCTCCTCGAGCTCGCGCTGGGTGCGCTGTTCCAGCAGGGCCAGGACGAGCTCGTGCTTGCCCTCGAAGTTGCCGTAGAACGCGCCGCGGGTGTAGCCGGCACGTTCGACGATCTGCTCGACCGAGGTGCCGCCGACACCGTGCTCGGCGAAGAGTTCGGCCGCGGACTGCAACAGCTGCTCGCGGGTGAGTTCCCGGCTCTGCTGCCGGGTGAGCCGCCTGGTGATGGTGACCGCCTCCTGATGCATTGTCAGATACGAGACTGTATCCCAATGCGAGTCTGTATCTGAAATGGTTTTCCGCACGACGAGGGGCTGCCGGGGGGCAGCTCGCGCTTCTACCGCGATTCGCGGGTGAGGGGCGTGGAAAGGAGCGGCCGTAGGGCCTGTGCGGGTGGACCGCACAGGCCCTACGGCCGCTCCGCCGGCGGGGGTGTGCCGGAGTGAGCGCGCGCCGGCCGGGCCGGCACGCCGGGTCGCGGCGGATCCGGTGGTGCTACGGCAGCTTCCATTGCTGGTTGGTGCCGCTGTTGCAGTCCCAGATCTCCAGCCGGGTGCCGTTGGTGAGAGCGGCGGCCGGGTCGTCGAGGCAGCGGCCGGACTGGGTGCCCTTCAGGGTGCCGTCGGGCTGGGGCGTCCACTGCTGGTTGGTGCCGCCGTTGCAGTCCCAGAGCTCGACCGGGGTGCCGTTGGCCGTGCCCCGGCCGGTGACGTCGAGGCACTTGCCGTTGTGGGTGAGGGTGCCGTTGGACCAGGTCCAGGTCTGCGAGGCGCCGCCGTTGCAGTCCCAGAGCTGCACTGCGGTGCCGCTGACGCTGGAATTGGCGTCGTCGTCGACGCACTTGCCGGGCAGGGCGGAGGTGACCGGTCCGGTGTGGGTGGACGGCGTGCCGGGGGTGAGGGCGAAGTTGTCGAACTGGTCGGTCTGGTAGCCGGTCACGCCGAGGCCGGCCTGGCCGTTGGTGAAGCTGGCGTCGGTGGCGCTGCCCACGGCGTGGCCGTCGATGCTGGCGGTGAGCGTGGTGTCCTGCATCGACAGTGAGACGGTGTGCCAGCTGCCGGTGCCCGGCGCGGTGATGGTGCCGCTGGCGAGGGTGGTGAAGTTCCAGCTGGTGTCGCTCTTGTCGATGGACCAGGCGCCGGTGTCGCTGACCCGCAGGTGGTAGGCGTTGAGGCCGTTGTCGTTGCGGCCCTGCTGGTTGACCCGGCCGAGCAGTTCGACGCTGCTGGACTGCTCGAAAAGGGTGTCGGCGGTGACGGTGTAGTTGGACCAGCTGCCGTCGCCCATCATCGTGTACGGGGCGTTGTAGGGCTCGTCGGTCCAGCGGATCGGCGTGGTCGGGGCCATCTGGCGCAGGCAGGTGCCCGTGCGTCCGCCGCCGCAGGGGACGGCCTGGAAGGCGCCGTTCATGTCGGTGAAGTACTTCGGGGAGGTGGTGGTGGCCGGGGTCTCGAAGTCGTCCTTGTAGGGCAGCTTGAGCGGGCCGGCGGCCGGCGCGGCGGCGGTGCCCTTGCCCTGGCCGGTGGTGGTGGTCACCGTGTAGACGTGGCCGGGCTGGAGGGTGAGGGCGTAGGTGCCGTGGGCCGGGGTGAGGTCCTGGGTGTGGACGAACCAGCCGGCCGGGTCGGTGGAGTTGAGGTCGGTGTCCCAGACGTGGACCCGGCCGGTGGACAGGCCGCCGGTGACGGTGAAGCTCGCGGTCTGGGCGGCGGTGGCGTCCATGGTCTCGATGACGGTGCTGTAGTCGTCGCCGTTCGGCGACTTCAGCGTGACGTAGCTGCCGTTGGCGCGCGCGCCGCCGAGGTAGCCGCCGGCGGAGTCGATGTAGCGCCAGCCCGGCTTGGCGAACTGGGCGGTGTGCGCGGTCACCCAGGTGGTCTTGCCGATGGTGTAGTTGCCGGACCAGGGCTGGTTGGCGATCGACATGCCGTCGGTGGAGAAGTACAGGTTGGGGTAGAGCGCGGCGATGACCGGCCAGTTGATGAAGGAGGTCATCTTGCCGTCGAGGTAGTCGCGGTTGATCGCGCGCGCCACCGACGCCGCGCCCGCGTTGGCGTCCTCGGAGCCGTTCTCGCTCGCCCACAGCGGCTTGCCCAGGGACTGGGCGTTCGCGGTGCTGGGGCAGGAGTTGAAGGCGCCGAGGTAGCCGCACGGGTAGTGGACGCCGACGATGTCGACCGCGTTCTTGAACGCCGGGTCGGTGGCCATGGCGTCGGCCACGTCCCAGCCGTCGTCGGCGGCGACGACCTTGGTGCGGTAGCCCTTCGACACCAGGGTGCTCTTGAGGTTCTCGTACCACGTTTTGTCGAAGCCGCGCTCGTTCCACCCGCCGAGGTAGTCGACGGTCAGGTGGTGCTGGGCGGCGCAACCCATCCAGTCCACCAGGTAGTTGATGGTGTCCTGGGACCAGAAGTTGCCGGAGCCGTGGTCGATCCAGCCGGGGGCGCCCCAGGACAGGCCGTAGAACTTGATGTCGGGGTTGCGGGCCTTGGCCTGCTCCGCCAGCCACCACTCGTAGCCCTGGTTGCAGTCGACGGTGCCGGCGGTGTGCTCGATGCTGGGCTCGGCGCCGTCGGTGGAGTTGGTGTCGCCGCCGATCTCCAGCTTCAGCACCTGCAGTGAGGCGCCGTAGCCGGGCTTGAACAGGTAGTCGAGCAGCTGGCTGCGCTGCGGCTCCGGATAGTCGACCAGCAGGCGGGAGTTGCCGCCGCCGCCCGAGATGGCGCCGACGCCGTCGAAGGCGAGGCCCGGCTTGGTGCCGTCGAGGGTGATGGCCGTGGTGGGTGTGGCCGTCGTGGCGGTGGGGGCGGCCTGGGCGACCGGTGACGTGGCGAGTCCGC
Organism: Kitasatospora sp. NPDC101155; assembly: GCF_044768305.1. Lineage (NCBI taxonomy): Bacteria > Bacillati > Actinomycetota > Actinomycetes > Kitasatosporales > Streptomycetaceae > Kitasatospora > Kitasatospora sp. NPDC101155. The sequence continues at coordinate 104,049 of NZ_JBIWPN010000022.1, forward strand.
CGAGCGCGCCCAGCAGCGCCAGGGCTGCGCTCAAGGCGGTGCGGCATGTTGACGACAGGCGTCTGCGACCCATGGGGGGACTCCAGGGGGAGGATGGGGGTTCCTGTTTGGCGTTGCTCAATATGGAGACGAAATGAGCACTAGTCAACAAGTTCTAACAGAAACGCACGTCCGGCGGTTCGTCGACATCGCCCTGTCTCCCACGTCGCGCCTGATCCGGGATCGCGCGCTGCTCGGAACGTCGACGGGCGGGACTGCCATGGGGAGGCAGTCCCGCCCGTTCGGCGGTGAGGATGTGTCACCGGACACCCGGGGCGCGGCGCGGGCCCCCGAGTGTCCGGCGGCAGCCGCTGCGGCTGCCGGGCAGGGCTACTTGACGGAGCCGGCGGTGAGTCCGGACACGACGTGGCGTTCGATCACCGCGAAGAGCACGACGACCGGCACGATGGCCACCAGCGAGGCGGCGAACACGTAGTTCCACTGCACGCTGTAGGCGCCGATCATGTTGTTGATGCCGACGGTGAGCGGTTGCCGGTCGGGCGAGTTGGTCAGGGTCAGGCCCATGATGAACTCGTTCCAGGCCGAGATGAAGGTGAAGATCACGGCGGTGACCACGCCCGGCAGGGCGAGCGGCAGGGTGACGCGGAACAGCGCGCCGATCCGGCTGTTGCCGTCGATCATCGCGGCTTCCTCCAGCTCCATCGGGATGGAGCCGATGTAGGCGCTGAGGATCCAGATCGCGAAGGCCAGGTTGAACGCGGCGTTCGCGAGCACCAGGACGATGGGGGTGTCCAGCAGGTCGAGCGCGTAGAACTCGCGGTAGAGGCCGACCTGGAGGGCGGTGGGCTGGAACATCTGGGTGACCAGCACGAGCAGCAGGAACGCCTTGCGGCCACGGAAGCGGACCCGGGCGGTGTAGTACGCGGCGGGCAGGGCGACCAGCAGCACCAGGAGTGTCGAGCCGCCGGCCACCAGCAGGGTGATCTGGAGGTTCTGGCCGAGCGTGGTGTCGGTCCAGACCTTGGTGAACGAGGACCAGTCGAAGTGCGTCGGCAGGTACGAGTTGTCGCGCAGCTGGTCGGCCGGACGTCCGCCGGTGATCAGCATCTCGACGTACGGCAGCAGGAAGAGCGCGGCGAGCGCCCAGGCCAGCGTGGTGAACAGGACGGTGCGGGCGCGCGGGCGGCGGGCCGTCGGCGGCAACTGAAGGGTGGTCATCAGCTTTCCTCCCCGTTCCAGCGGCTGACCTTGAGGAAGACGATCACCATGAGGATCACGACAGCGAAGTTGACCACGGACATGGCGGCGGACTCGGCGACGTCGTATCCGCGCAGCATGTACATGAACACGGTGGTGGTGGCGGTGTCGGCGTTCGGGCCGCCCTGGGTCATGCCCCAGATGACCGGGAACGAGTTGAAGACGTTGATCAGGTTGATCACCAGGCCGACCAGGAAGGCGGGGCGCAGCAGCGGCAGGGTGATCTTGCGGTAGGTCTGCCAGGGGGTGGCGCCGTCGACCCGGGCGGCCTCGTAGACCTCGGCGGGGACGGTCTGGAGGCCGGCGAGCAGGGTGTAGGTGGTGAACGGCAGCGAGACGAAGACGGCGACGAGGATCAACCAGGGCTTGGCGTGGGCGGCGTCGCCGAGCCATGCCTGGGGGTGGTCGATCAGGCCGAGGTCGAGCAGCAGCCGGTTGAACACGCCCGCGACCTGGTCGAGCATCCAGCGGAAGCCGATCGCGGTCATCAGCACCGAGGCGGCCCAGGGGGCGATGAGCGCCCACCGGGTGACTCGGCGGCCGGGGAAGTTCTGGTTGAACAGCTGGGCCAGGGCGAGCGAGATCAGCATGGTCAGGCCGACGACGGCGACCGTCCACACCGCGGTCCAGGTGAGGACTCCGGGCAGCCGGGGGTCACTGAAGAGCTTGTGGTACTTGACCAGTCCGGCCGGGCCGTGGTCCGTGCCGGTGGTGTCGATCTTGCGCAGCGAGGTGCTGACCATCTCGATGACGGGCCACACGACCACGCCCAGGATGAGCACGACGGCCGGGGCCAGCCAGGGCAGTGCCCCGAGCCGGGAGAAGAGGGAACGGCGCCTGGCAGGCGGGCCCGCGGGTGCGGCCGGCGGGCCCGCCTTCGGCGCGGCCGGCCGGGAGGGGGCACCCGGCCGGACGTCTTTGGTGCTGCGAGATGACACGGTGTGGATTCCTTACGCCGTCGCGCCGGTCACTCGCCGGCCTGCTGGGCGGCCTGCTGGAGTGCGTCGAGGGTCTTCTTCGGGTCGGTGGCCGCGCTGCCGATCTGGGTCTTGACCTGCGCGGAGACGGCGGGCCAGGTCGCGTCGCTGAGCGGGTAGAAGGTGGCGGTGGGCAGGATCTGCAGGAACGGCGTCAGGGCCTTCTCGTCCGGGTCGGCCTGGAGCGCGGTGAGGGCGGACTGGGTGACCGGCATCAGGCTGTACTCCTTGTCGAACTTCACCGTGTTGTCCTTGGTGTAGGCGAAGTCGAGGAAGGCCTTGATCTGGTCCTTGTGGCCGCCCTTCTTGAAGGCCATCACCCAGTCGCCGACGCCGAGGGTGGTGTTGGAGACGCCGTCCTTGCCGGGCAGCGCGGTCCAGGTGACGTCCATGTTCTTGACGTCGTTCAGCTGGGTGGGGATGCCGTTGAGCATGCCGACCTTGCCGGAGGCGAAGTCCTTTGCCAGGTCGGTGCGGTTGACGGAGGCGGGGCTCTGCTCGGTCAGACCGGCGTTCACCCAGCTCTTGAGCTGGGTGAAGGTGTCGATGTTGGCCTGCGAGTTGATGGTGTACTTGCCCTTGTCGTCCTGGTAGCCGCCGTGGTTCTCCAGCATCCAGATGAACGACTCGCCCTGGGCCTCCTCCTTGCCCAGCGGCACGCCGAGCGGGATCTCGACGCCGGCGTTCTTCAGCGCGGTGGCGGCGGCGGTGAGGTCGGCCCAGGTCTTGGGCGGGTTGGCCGGGTCGAGGCCGGCCTTCTTGAAGAGCGCGTTGTTGATCAGGAACATCCGGGCGCTGGAGACGAACGGTATGCCGTACTGGGTGCCGTCCTGTTCGCCGGCGTGCGCCAGCGAGGGGATGAAGTCGGCTGCGGTGCTGCCGGAGAGGACGTCCTGGGCGGGGTAGAGCTGGCCGTTCTTGGCGAAGTCGGCGTAGCCGCCGGTCTGCAGGATGTCCGGCTGGTTGCCGTTCTGCACCATCGTCTTGACCTGGGTGTCGAGGTCGTTCCAGTTGATGACCTGGAGGTCGACCTTGATCTTGGGGTTCTGCTGCTCGAAGGCGGAGATCACGCCCTGCCAGTACGCCTGGGTCGGGTTCTGGCCGTTCGAGCCGTAGTCGGCGGCGACGAACTTGATCGTGGTGACGCCGTCGGCGGAGGTCGAGCCGGAGTTCGACCCCTTGCTGCACCCCGACAGGGCGAGCGTTCCGGCCATGGTGGCCGCCGACAGGGCGAGCAGGCGCCGCTTCATCTCTGATACCGCCTTTGCAGCTGGGGCCGGCCCCGAGGCGACCCTGGTGGGGGATGGTGCACTTTGCACGAAGATGCGTTTTTCGGTCGATATTTCGTCAATATCGCGCATCGGTGTCACTAGAGTGTGCACCGTCGGCATCCTGGCAGGCCGGGCGCGTTACCGAAGCGTTGCAGTCGAGGCCCGGGCGGCGTGTGAGCCGGGTCCGCATCTTGACGCGAGCCGCCTGGCCGCCCGAAGCTGCTCCGCACGTGACTGAAGCTGCTTGATTGACCAGGCATCAGAGCATCTTCAGTCACCAGCAGATCCGACCGGGCGGCTACAACATCGGCGCCTACCAGAGCTTCGACTACAGCGTCGAGATGAGCCGCTACCAGGGCCCGGGCAACTGGAACGACGCCGACATGCTGATGATCGGTGACAACGGCATGACCGCCGCCGAGGAGCGCAGCCAGATGTCGCTGTTCTCCGCGCTGGCGGCACCGCTGGTGATCTCCACCGACGCCCGCAAGTTCGAGCCCGTCTACCTCGCCGCCCACCCGGCCGAGGCCCCGCACCTGAAGGCGTCGATCGGCATCCTCGGCAACTCCGAGGTCATCGCCGTCGACCAGGACCCGCTGGGTGCCGGCGGCTACCGGGTGGCCGGTGGCGGCGCGAACGCGGACGGCACGCCGGCCGCGGACGGTGGCATCGACGTCGTGGTCAAGCCGCTCGCGGACGGCAGCCGGGCGGTCGTGGTGCTCAACAAGAGTGCTTCGAACGCCAATTACACGTTGGACCTGAACGCCCTGGGCTTCAACAGCACCGGCGGCCGGTACGCCGTCCGCGACCTGTGGGCGCACCGCACCAGCACCTCGGCCGGAACCGTCGCGCTCACCGTGGGCTCCCACGACAGCGCGATGTTCAAGATCACTCCGCCCGACGGTGCCACCACCGCCACCCCGCGGGGCCAGATCACCGTCTCGCGTGACGACTGGGGCAAGGCCTCGCTCTGCCTGGACAACTACGCCTCCGGCACCGCCGCGGGCAACCCGGTCGACGTCTACCCCTGCACGGGCAACGGCAACCAGCAGTGGCAGCGCAACGCTGACGGCTCCGTCCAGCTCCTCCAGGCGGGCGCCGCCAACCTCCGTCTGACCGCACAGAGCGGCAGCACCACCGGCGTGCTCAACGGGCAACAGGGCCAGTGGGTCGGCGTCGCGGCCTGCGGCTCGGCCCCCGGCCGGCAGAGCTGGACCTACAACCGGGACGGCAACCTGAAGCTCGCCGGCACCGACTCCTGCCTGGACGTCTACGGCGGCACCACGACGGCGTCCGGCACCCCCGTCGACCTGTACCCCTGTGGCGCGGCACCGAACGCGATCCAGACCAACCAGGCCTGGGCCGCACCGTTCAACACCCCGCCAGGGGCGTGACGGACGACGTGGTTCCGGCCGTGCGGGTGGGTTCGGCGGACCCCACCCGCACGGCCGACCCCGCCGCGGACCCGGCCGTCAGACGCAGCGGACGTCCACCCCGCGGGCGGCGAAGCGCTCGACGAGCTCGTCCGGCGCCTCGGCGTCGGTGACCAGCACGGCGATCGCGTCCGTGTCGCAGACCCGCGCGAACGCGCGCCGGCCCAGCTTGGTGGAGTCGGTCACCACGATCACCCGCTCCGCCCGTTCGGCCATCGCGCGGTTGGCGTTCGCCTCGCTCTCGTCGTGGGTGGCCGCGCCGAACTGGGGGTCGACGGCGTTCACGCCGAGGATCACGTAGTCCAGTGAGATCGCCTGCAACATCATGGTCGCCAACGGACCGATCAGCTCATAGGACTGGGGTCGTGCCACGCCGCCCGTGACCACGGTCTTCACCTACGGGCGCACCGCCAGTTCGTTGGCGATGTTGATCGCGTTGGTGACGACGGTCAGTGCTGTCCGGCTGCCGTACCCGGCCAGATCGGTGCGGACGGCGAGTTCACGGGCCACCTCGGAGGTGGTGGTGCCGCCGTTGATCCCGACCACCGAGCCGGGCGGGACGAGTGCGGCGGCGGCTTTGGCGATGCGCTGCTTCTCGCCGGCTTGACGCGCGGTCTTGTAGCGGAGCGGCAGGTCGTACGCGACTCCGCTCAGTACCGCGCCACCGCGCGTGCGGGTCAGGACCTGCTGGCGGGCGAGCTCGTCCATGTCCCGTCGCACGGTGGCCGCGGAGACGTTCAGCAGCTCGGCCGCCGTCGCCACATCGATCCGGCCCCGGTCGCCCAGGATCTCGAGCAGGCGAGACCACCGCTCGTGCGGGCCCATTATCACTCCCTCAACTCGGATGTTTCGATCACGAGCCTATCGCTGCCGATCACTGGTGAGCGGCGCGCTGACGCTTCCAGTGACCAGGATTGCTCATAGATGACGTATTGAGCTATGAATAGATCAGTTTCAAGCATTCTCTTGCAGTCCTGAGCGGACGCTCGGGGCGGACCGATGCCCGAGTGCCGCCCCGAGCCCCTACCGAGGAGAGCCCTGAATGAGCCACGTCGAGCAGGAGATCGCCAGTCAGCCGGAGTGCTGGCGCCGGGCCCTGGAGCTGGAGCCTGCAGGTCTTCCGGAGAAGGGTGAGCGGGTGGCCGTGATCGGGTGCGGCACCTCGCTGTACATTGCGCAGGCGTACGCGTCGTTGCGTGAGGCGGCCGGGCTGGGGGAGACGGACGCGTTCGCGGCGTCGGAGTTCCCGGCCGCGCGTGGCTATGACCGGCTGGTCGCGATCAGCCGTTCCGGGACGACGACCGAGGTGCTCGCCGCCCTCGCTCGTGCCGGACACATTCCGAGCGTGGCGCTGACCGGTGATCTCGACACGCCGATCAGCACGGCGGCGAACACCGTGGTGGATCTGGAGTTCGCGGACGAGAAGTCGGTGGTGCAGACCCGTTTCGCCACCACGGCGCTGGCGCTGCTGCGCGGCCACTTGGGCCTGGCCCCGGCCGATCTGCCGGAGCAGGCGGCGCGGGCGCTGGCCGAGCCCCTGCCCGAAGGGGCCGTCGCGGCGGGTCAGTTCACCTTCGTCGGCACCGGCTGGACGGTCGGTCTGGCCAACGAGGCGGCGCTCAAGCTGCGTGAGGCCTCGGGTGTCTGGACGGAGTCGTACCCGGCGATGGAGTACCGGCACGGTCCGATCAGCATCGCCGCGCCGGGCCGGGTGGTGTGGTTCTTCGGTGAGCCGCCGGCCGGGCTGCTGGAGCAGGTCCAGGGCATCGGCGCCGTCACCTCCGTGACCGACCTCGACCCGCTGGCGGACCTGGTGCGCGCCCAGCGCCTGGCCGTGGAGCTGGCCAAGGCCGGCGGCCTGGACCCCGACCAGCCGCGCAACCTGACCCGCTCGATCGTGCTGGCCCAGCCGTGACCAGAGTGATCGCCCTCGATGTCGGCGGCACCTACATCAAGGGCGGCGCGGCCGGCGAGGACGGCATCCTGCACGAGAGCGACCGTTGGTTCACGGGCGCGGAGCGCGGCCCGGACGCGGTGCTGGAGACGGTGCTGGCGGCGGCCCGCGAGCTGGCCGACCGGCACGCTCCGGCGGCGGCGGGCATCGCGGTGCCCGGCATCGTCGACGAGACCGCGGGGACCTCGGTCCTCGCGGCCAACCTCGGCTGGCACGGGCTGCCGTTGCGGGACTGGCTGGCGGAGGAGTTGGGCCTGCCGGTGGCGCTGGGCCACGACGTGCGGGCCGGGGGTCTGGCCGAAGCGCGGATCGGGGCAGGCCGCGGGAGCCGGGACTTCCTGTTCGTCCCGGTCGGCACCGGCATCGCCGCAGCCGTCATGTCCGACGGACAGGCGGTGACCGGCAGCCATGTCCGGGCCGGGGAGCTCGGACACCTGGTGGTCCGCCCCGGCGGCCAGCCCTGCCCGTGCGGTGGCCGGGGCTGCCTGGAGACCGTCGCCTCCGCGGCCGCCATCGCCCGCCGCTACACCGCCGCCACCGGGGAGGACGCAGTCACCGCCAAGCACGTCGGCGAGCGTGCCGCCGCCGGGGACCAGGCCGCCGTCACGGTCTGGAACGAGGCGATCGAGGCGCTCGCCGACGCCCTGGCCGCCGCCATCACCATGCTCGACCCCGGGCGCATCGTGATCGGCGGCGGCCTCGCCCGCGCCGGCGACCCGTACTTCACGCCCCTGCGCGCGGCGGTCGCCGAACGGCTCACCTTCCAGACGATGCCGCGGATCCTCCCCGCCGAACTCGGCCACGAAGCCGGTTGCCAGGGCGCCGCCCTCCTCGCCCACGACCTGCTGCAGCGAAAGGCCGGCCGGTGATCCTGACCGTCACGCTCAACGCCGCCCTCGACGTCACCTACCGGATCGACCGGCTGCGCCCGCAAGGCAGCAACCGGGTGCGCGCGGCGGCCGAACGGGCGGGCGGCAAGGGCGTCAACGTCTCGCGCGTCCTGCACGCCCTCGGCCATCCGAGCGTCGTCACAGGACTCGTCGGCGGCCTCACCGGCCAGGCGATCCGCGCCGAACTCGCCGCCGCCGGCCTGACCGACCGCATGCTGCCGATCGCGGGCGAGTCCCGGCGGACCGTGGCCGTGGTCGAGGAGAACATCGGGGACACCACGATCCTGCTCGAACCCGGCCCGGTGGTCGAGGTCGAGGAGTGGGCGCGGTTCCTCGACCACTTCGACGAGCTGCTACCGGAGGCCACGGCGGTGGTCCTCTCCGGCAGCCTGCCACGCGGCGTCCCCGACGACGCCTACGCATGCCTGCTCGGGCTCGCGCACGCACGCGGCGTCCCGGCGGTGCTCGACGCCGACGGAACGGCCCTGCGTGCGGGGCTGCCCGTCGGACCGGCCCTGATCAAGCCGAACGCCGACGAACTCGCCGCCGCCACCGGCCTGACCGACCCGCCGACGGCCGCCCGGGCGCTGCACGCCGCCGGAGCGGGCGCGGTGGTCGCCTCGCTCGGTGCCGACGGCCTCATCGCCGTGACCCCGCAGGGAAGTTGGCGCGCCCGCTCGCCCGAACGGCTGGCCGGCAACCCCACCGGCGCCGGCGACGCGGCGGTGGCCGCGCTCACCCTCGGCCTGGTCACCGACGCCCCCTGGCCCGACCGGCTCGCCGAGGCCGTGGCGCTGTCCGCGGCCGCCGTCGCCGCACCGCTCGCCGGCGACTTCGACCTCGACGTCCACCGGGCCCTGCGGCCCCGGGTGGACGTCCAACCCTTCGCACCCTTCGCAGCTGAGGAGTTCAACCCGTGCCCCTGACCGGAACCGGCGACATCGTCACTCCCGCGGCGAATGCCGCGCGCGGCATCGGCGCGTTCAACGTCATCCAGCTCGAACACGCCCAGGCCATCGTCGCCGGCGCCGAGGCCGTCGGCGCCCCGGTGGTCCTGCAGCTGAGCGAGAACGCCGTCCGCTACCACGGGGCGCTGACCCCGATAGCCTCCGCCGTGCTCGCGACCGCCCGCACCGCCTTGGTGCCGGTCGCCGTCCACCTCGACCACGCCACCTCCACCGACCTCGTCGCCGAGGCCGTCCAACTCGGCTTCTCCTCGGTCATGTTCGACGCCTCCGTACTGCCCTTCGAGGAGAACGTCGGCGCCACCGCCGAGGTGGTCGCCCGCTGCCACGCGGCGGGCGTGTGGGTGGAGGCCGAACTCGGCGAGGTCGGCGGCAAGGACGGCGTCCACGCCCCCGGCGCCCGAACCGTACCCGCCGAGGCGGCCGCCTTCGTCGCCGCCACCGGCGTCGACGCCCTCGCCGTCGCCGTCGGCACCTCCCACGCCATGCTCACCCGCGACGCCGTCCTCGACTACGACCTGATCGCCGAACTACGCGACGCTGTCCCCGTCCCACTGGTCCTGCACGGCTCCTCCGGCGTCGCCGACGAACACCTCACCCGCGCCGTCGAAGACGGCATGACCAAGGTCAACATCGCCACCCACCTCAACCAGGTCTTCACCCACGCCGTGCGCCGCACCCTCGACGACAACCCGTCACTCGTCGACACCCGCCGCTACCTCGGCTCCGGACGAACCGCCATGGCAGCGGAGGTCACCCGCCTGCTGCGCGTCCTCAAGGCCCCGACAGCCTGAAGAAGTTGACGAGACGAGGCCCGCCCCGGTCGGAGCGGGCCTCGCTGTCGTGCTGTTCGGGCCTCACCGCCCGAAACCCGCCACCGCTGCCACGACGCCGCCGAAGGCGTCCAGGACCCAGTGGTTGCCCGTTGCCACGATCGAGGTCAGCGTGAACGCCGGATGCGGCAAGCACAGTACCTTCATCATCGGCGTGGCCGCGGGCCCCTCCAACGTCGTCCTGTACCCGAAGGTCCACCAGTACTTCCGCGACTCCCAGGTGCCTCTGCTGGCCGTCTGGGGCTCCGCGGACGAGATCTTCGGCCCCGCCGACGCCGAGGCGTTCCGCAACGACCTGCCCAAGGCCGAGATCCGCCTGGTCGAGTCCGGCCACTTCGCGCTTGAGAGCCACCTGGAGGAGATCACCCGGTACATCCGCGACTTCCTCGGCCGCGTCATCGGCTGAAGGGACAGGGACTACGACTCGCAGGCAGGCGTACGAATTCCGTAAGCAGCAATCGCCACCAGGTCGGGTGTTGCACGCTGTGTCATGGACGGGTGCGACACAACCCTTCCTCCTCGCCCTCTTCGCCCTCCACGCGGCGGTTCGACCTGCCGTTGCCCACGCCGCCAGAGGCACTGCGAAGAGGTCCGCTGCGCGAGGGCGCCTTCCGGTCCCGGCTGCACGATCCACGCACCGCCGTGGTGATCGGCCGCTGGCTCGGTGCGGCGCTGCTGGTCTGCTTCCTGACCGGGCTGTACAGCCATGTGCTGCAGGACCCGCCCGCCTGGCTGCGCGATCACCTGTCCGCCCGCCCCGCGGGCCTGTACCGGTTCACCCAGGGCGCGCACGTGATCAGCGGTATCGCCGCGATTCCTTTGCTGGGCGCCAAGTTGTGGACCGTCTACCCGCGGCTGTTCGAGTGGCCGCCCGCGCGCGGCGTACGGCATGCGCTGGAGCGCCTGGGCATCCTTCTGCTGGTCGCGGCGATGGCGCTGGAGCTGTTCACCGGGCTGCTCAACACACTGCAGTGGTACGTGTGGCCCTTCCCGTTCCGGCAGACGCACTTCTGGCTGGCATGGATCGCGGTCGGCGGCCTGCTGCTGCACCTGGCCGTCAAGGCGCCCGAGATCGTGGCCCACTGGCGTCGGCCACGACCGGAACTGTCGCAGCGCCGCGGCTTCCTGACCGCCGTGACCGCCTCGGTGCTGGCGGTCACGGCGGTCACGGCCGGGCAGACCGTACCCTGGCTGCGCCGGATCGACCTGCTGGCGCCGCGCCGTCCGGACATCGGCCCGCAGGGCCTTCCGGTCAACCGGACCGCCGCCGCGGCCGGCACCGCACAGCCGCCCGTCAATTGGCGGCTGAAGGTCGTCGGCCCCGCATCGTACGAGCTGACGATGGATGAGCTCCGGGCCATGGACCAGCACGAGGCCGTGCTCCCGATCTCCTGTGTCGAAGGCTGGAGCGCCTCGGCGCAGTGGGCCGGGGTGCGCATCCGGGATCTGGTGGCGCGGGCCGGAGCGCCGCCCACCGCCCGGCTGCGGATCACCTCCATGGAGGTGGACGGCCCTTACCGGGAAACGGAGATGGAGGCCGCCTACGCCGCCGATCCGCTGACACTGCTGGCGCTGCGGGTCAACGGCGAAGTGCTGGACACCGACCACGGCTACCCGGCCCGGGTGATCGCCCCGGGCCGGCCGGGTGTGCTGCAGACCAAGTGGGTGGACCGGATCGAGGTGATCGTATGAGGGCGGCGGCCGCGCTGCGGACGGTGACCGCACTCCTCGCGGCGGGGATGATCGGCTACGGCGTCCACGGACTGCTGCACGACCACTACATCCGGGACCCGCTGGACGTCCTGGAGTGGGCGGTGGGCGGCGTCGTGCTCCACGACGGACTGTGGGTGCCGCTTCTCTGCCTGGCCGGGGCCGCCCTGCCGAAAGCACCGTGGACGGTGCGCGGCGGCCTGATCGTGGCCGCCGCACTGACCGCGGTGGGACTGCCGGCCGTCCTGCACGCGGGAGACAACCCCAACCCGACCGTGCTGCCCTTGCCCTACACGCGCAACCTGCTCTGGCTACTCGCGGCGACGGCCGTGGTCACGCTGCTCCTGGAGGCGGTCAGGAGGGCATGCCGGGCAGAACGGTGGCCATTTCGTCCAAGGCGTGTGAGCAGGCGCGGTCCCGCTCCTTCGGGAGGCGCTCGACGGCACTGAGGAGTGCCGTCCGCAGCTGGTCGGCATGGCGAGCCAGGATACGGAGGTTCGGCAACGCGACCCACGGCACAGGCCGGTGCCCACTCCTCGGAGCGGGCACCGGCCTGTGCCGGGTGTCGACGGTCGAGTCGTTGTCGGCGGTTACCGGTTGGCCGCGGGGTGCCGGGGCTTGCCCACGGTCTGCAGCCTCCGCGTGCGCCTGGCCGCGGGGATGGTGAAGGCCGCGGCGGCGGCGAGCAGTGCCGTGGTGGTCAAGGACGCTCTCGCCGCGGGCCGGGAGGCCCAGTCGAAGGCGTTCTTCAGCACACCCGGAATCGCCCCGTTGTACTCGGGGGTGGCGATGATCAGACCGTCGGCGTCCGCGATGGCCTGCCGCAGCCGCCGCACCGGCGCGGGCGGATCGGCCTCCAGGTCCTCGCTGAAGTGCGGCAGCTCACCCAGGCCCTCGAACAGCTCGATGCGCATGCCCTCGGGGGCGAGCGGCTGCAGGCTGCGCAGGATCTGGTGTGGTACGAGGCGGCTCGCAGGGAACCGGAGACGGCCAGGACGCGGCTCATGACGGTGTGGTGCTCCAGAAACAGGCAGGGGCCGGCCCCCTGCCGGGACGGAGGGGACAAGCAGGCAGGGGCCGGCGGTCGGGGCGCCGGGAGCAACGACCACAGAAGCTCTCCCGGCCCTCGATTCATCGGTCGAATGTGGAGAGTTCCTTTGGTTCGCGCTCCTTCGGCGCTTCTCACTCCGCTAGTCAACGGCCGCAGCATGTCGCCGGTCCAACACTCTTCATCGACCACGTGACAGCCTCAGGCTGTTACGGTGAAGGGGTGGACCTCGACCTGCGCCAGGTGCGCTACGCCGTCACCCTCGCCGACGAACTCCACTTCGGCCGCGCCGCGAGCAGGCTCGCCATCGCCCAGCAGACCCTCTCCGCCCAGATCAGGACCCTGGAGAAACGCCTCGGCGTCCCGCTGTTCATTCGCGACCGCCGCCACGTCGCCCTCACCCCGGCCGGCGAGGCCTTCGTGCACCGCGGGCGACGCCTCCTCAACGACGCCGAGCGCCTCGTCGACGAGGTCACCCAGACCCGCTCCCCCCTGCGCATCGACGTCGTCACCGAGGGCCTGCCCTCGACGCTCCTGATCCACCACCTGCGCACCCGGACCCCCGACCTGCCGTTCGAGGTGGTCCAGAGCCACGGCCTGGCCGCAGCCGTGCCCCGGCTGCTCAGAGGCGACCTCGACCTCGCCTTCGGCCGCCCGCACGGCCTCGGCCGCCCCCTCGGGGCCACCCTCGCCACCATGCCCGTCGGGCTGGAACCCATCGGCGTCATCATCCCCACCGACCACCCCCTCGCGGCCCTGGACGAGGTTCCCCTCACCGCCCTCGCCGAACACCCGCTCCTGGTCCACACCGCCGACGAGTCCGCCGAGTGGCGCGACTGGGTCGACCAGGCCGTCGAAGCCTTCGGACTGACGGTGGCCACCCGTGTACGCGGACACGGCCGCACCTCCGCGCTGGCCGCCGTCCAGGCGCTGCGCCAGCCCGTCTTCGGCCCCACCACCGTCCACCTTCCCGAAGGCCTCACCGCCCGCCCACTGATCGACCCCGCCCCGCTCCACTCCTGGCACGCCGTCTGGAACACCGCCACCGCACACCCCGCCGTCAGCCAGGCTCTGGAACTCGTCCACACGTACGTCCGGACCCGCTCCTGGCACCGGCCCCCGGCCGCCAACTGGTGGCTCCCGCAGCCCGATCGCGACACGCTGCGGGCCCACTCGGACTCAACGCGCTGAACCTGCGGGGGGAAATCCGCACAGCCCGGACTCGAATGGTGTGATGCTCCCACAGCATGGAGCCGGCCCCTGCCCGAACGGAAACGGGGGACGTGGGCAGGGGGCCGGCAGCCGGTGGGAACGGCCGAGGTCAGCCGCGGTAGCTCTCCTGGCGGGCGAAGTCGGGGATCTCGACCGCCTCGAAGGCCTCCGTGCAGCGCAGCGGCCGGACGGTGTCGAGGTTCCACACGTGGAACGGCAACCGGGCGCACGGGTTGGCGTGGCGGACCTGGTTCGGGCCGTGGTTCATGCCGGCCGGAGTGACGCTCGCCAGTCCCGCCGGCGGACCGACCTGTTCGCCGTCGCCGGAGCCGAGGAAGACGAACAACTCGTCGTAGTCCACGTTGCGGTGGGCCGGCTGCGCCATGTCCGCGTCGTCCGCGGTCTGGGTGGGCCGGGGAGTCATGGTGACGAACCAGTTCTGCCCGGCCTGGAAGGTGGCGTGCGCCACCGGCGGCATCTCTGGGCCTGCGGGGAGATGCGGCCCTGAACGTGCTTCGCGAACATGCGGCGCCTTTCTCCACGGGCGCCGGCGCGAACGCCAGGCACCCTGGTGAGTAGGCGAGTTGGGAGTCGGTGCGGTCGGAACCGGAAGCCTCTTGCGCATGCCGGTCGTCCGACACCTTCTGATGGCCACTCAACGGCTGTGGCGTGCCGGAAGTCCAACACTCCCCGTCGGTCACGTGACAGCCTCAAACTGTTACGGTGGCTACTCGGATCTCGACCTGTGATCCATTGGATGCAGGCACAACACTGGCTGACGTCATGCCATTTCAGTGAAACAGTTGTCGGCGCGGTGGTCATTCCAGTGCGACTTCGGCGACCGCGGTGCGCGCACTGGCCGCATATATCACTTATCGTCGCCGTCTTCCCTGATGAGTGTGTCGGGCAATGCCGTCACCGGCGTCTCCGTTACTCTGCGGACCCTAGGAATCGTCTACGAAGAACTGAACTGTCAGTCGGTGGACAGGATTTTCCTCGTATCCCGGTCGGGAGGAAATGGACCATGCACGATTTTTCTCGTCGCGGCCTGCTCAAGGCGACGGCGGCAGCCGGCGTCGGCGCAGTCGTTGTTCCGGGCGTTACGGCCGTAGCCGCCACGGGCGCGAGCGCCGCGACCAAAGGGCCGGTCAAAGGGCCGGAGGGCGGGAAGTGCCCTCCGGCGGAGCTGACCGGCCGCATCGTCCGCCCCGGCGACCCCGACTTCACGGATGCGAGGCTCGGCTGGGACCAGCTCTTCGCGCACTATCCGCTGGTCATCGTCTTCGCCCAGAACACCCAGGACGTGGTCAACGCCCTCACCTGGGCGCGGCAGAACGACGTCGCGGTGCGGGTGCGGAGTGGCCGCCATGCGCTCGAGGGCTGGTCGAACGTGGACAACGGCATCGTGATCGACATCAGTGAGTTGAAGTCGGTCAAGATCGACACCGCCTCTCGTATCGCGACAGTCGGCGCCGGGCTCAACCAGCTGGAAGCGGTGACCACACTCGCGAAGCAGGACCTCGCGGTGACGACCGGAACGGAGGGCAGCGTAGGCCTGTCCGGTGCGACGCTCGGCGGCGGCTTCGGGTTCCTCACCCGTTTGCTCGGCATGGCCTGCGACAGCCTTGTGGAGGCTGAGATCGTCGTCGCGTCGGGTGCCGAGTGCGCCCAGGTGGTCAAGGCATCCTTGAGCGACAACCCGGACCTGCTCTGGGCGCTCCGCGGGGCGGGAAACGGCAACTTCGGGATCGTCACGTCGCTCACCTACCAAACGGCTCCGCTGAAGTTCGTCACGTACGTGCAAGCGACGTGGGACGGCCTCGGGGACCTGCAGGGGGTCTTCGACGCATGGCAGAGTACGGCACCGTGCGCCGACGACCGCCTCGGAACCCAGCTTGAGGTCCACAGGAACCAGATCCTGCTGTTCGCGGTTCTCGCTGAAGGAACGCCGGAAGAGGCGAAGAAGTTGCTGGCCCCGATCCTGTCGGTCGGCAACCCGAAGGTCTCGACGCAGACGGGCAACTGGGGCGATGTATATGCGGGATTCCAGGTCCCGATCACGGCCGAGCCCGCGAACTGGAAGTTCTTCTCGCAGTTCACCGGAAAGCCGTTCCCGAAGGAAGCGATCAGCGTGATCGGCTCGTTCATGCAGAACGCCCCGACGGATGACAGCAACTACTTCACCCAGGCCTTCGGCGGGGCGGTCAGAAGGCCCCCCCGCGGCGGCACCGCGTTCCCGCATCGCGACGCGCTTTTCTACGGCGAGATCGGTGCCGGCTGGGGGACTCGTGGAACACAGCCAGGCGTCTGCGACCCGCTCACCCCGCAGGGCCAGGCATGGACTGCCGAGTTCAGCCAGGCGTTGCGGCCCTATGTGAACGGTGCCTACGTCAACGTGCCGAATGTCGGAATGCAGAACTGGGAAACCGCCTACTGGGGACCCAACTTCGAGCGGCTGCGCGAGATCAAGGCGGAGTACGACCCCCACAACGTCTTCCAGTACGAGCAGAGCATCCCGCCCGCGTCACTCGGGCGCGAGCACTCGTGACCGACGTCGGCGTGGAGGCCGTCGTGGATCTCCCGGCGGGTGCCCGGACGGCGGAACCGGTGCGGGAGCGCGAAGGCGACTTCGACGGCCCAGCGATGGACATCCGGGTCTGAGCCGTGCCCGGTCTCCCTGCGCGGTCCGGGCGGATGCCCGGACCGCGCAGGTCACGGCGGTGGATGTGGTCGTCGTGGCCGCGGACGGCGTACAGCGCATCGGGGCGCCGCCCCGCGGGTGCGGGCAGCCAGGTGAGCCGGGTACGCCGCGCTCCCCGCGTGGTGCGGTCCTAGGCTGGTCGGTAGGAGCCACTCGGCGGAAGCCCCCATCAACCGGGGGACGGGCGAGACCGCACTGGAGGTGTCCCATGGTGTCTCCTGCTTCCTCAGCGACCGGTGCGGGCGGGAAGCCCGCGATGCGCAGCTGCTGCCCGAGTGGCACGGTGATCTTCGCCGGTGTGCTGGTGTTCATCCTTGCGCTCTTCAACGGCCTGAACGGCGTCGCCGCGATCAACCGGTCGCACGTCTTCGTCACCGGCGCCCACATCGTCGTGGGCGATCTGCGGGCCTGGGGCTGGACCCTGCTGGTGCTCGGGATCCTGCTGGCCCTGATCGCGGCCGGCATCCTGGCCGGCAGCCAGCTGGCACGCTGGGTCGGCGTGGCCGTGCTGTCGCTCAACGCCTTCTCGCACATGTGGGTGGTGGCCAGCTACCCGCTCTGGTCCGTGCTGATCATCGTCCTGGACATCCTGGCGATCTACGCGCTCTGCGTGCACTGGGAGAGCCATGAGCGCGAGGAGGCGACGCGGTAGCCGACCTCCATGGCGACGAGCGCCGCGCTCCACCGCGGCGCCGGGCTCAGCGGAAGGCGTCGACGTGGCGCTCGCACCGGTCGCGGAAGGTCCTGGGGGCGGTTCCGGTGATGTTCTCGACGTCGTCGGTGACGAATCCGGCGCGGCCGGAGCGGAGAAACTCGTGCAGGCGCTCGATGAGGTGCGCCTCCGCGGGCGGAGTCCCTCGCTGAATGGCAGCCTGGGCGAACTCGTGGGGAGTGACGTCCTCGCCAGTGCCGTTTATGCGGCCACCTTCCTGGCCCGCCCGACGGCCCGCACCGCCCGCCCGGCGGTGGGCTGAGCGCGTGGGCACGGAACGGGGGAGAGGATGACCGACACGAAGCCGACCGCGAGCTCGCCCGGGCCTATGGTTGTCGCCTCGACCCGGCCGCCCCGGACGGGCAGACCGGTGGGGTGGGCGGCCGGCCGTCAGTCGTACCAGAACTCGGCCACCGAGGCGGCCAGTGCAGTGGCCTGGGCGTGGCCCGCGCGGGCAGCAGCCGGCCGGCGTGTGTCGTCCACCATGTTGCGGCCCATCACGCGACGCGCGGCATGGTCCGGGGACAGCAGGATGACGCGCGCCCCGTGGTCGGACAAATCCGCTGCCTGCTGCTGCGCGCTCGGGTGCGGACCGACCGCGTGGGGGACCGGCACAACCGCCAGCACCCGGCGGTACCCGCGAGCGAGCGGGAGGTTGGCAGTCGAGCGGCTGCCGCCGTCCATCCAGCGCCGACCTGCCACGGTGACCGGCGGCCATACGACGGGCACGGCGCAGCTCGCCGTGACCGCTTCGAGGAGCGTCACTCCCGAGCGCGCGTCGAACACCTCGACGTTTCCGGTCCGCGTGTCGACGGAGGCGATCCGCAGCTCCCGCTCGGGCCAGTGCCGCGCCTCGCCCAGGAGCGCACCGACCGTCCCGAAGACCTCCGACTCCGGGCCGGTGCGGGCACGCAGCGCCGCTCGGGCTAGGCGTTCTATGGACCGCTGTGGATCGCGGGAGCCGAGCGCCGCCCAGAGGAAGCGGGCCGTCTGGCCCGCCCTCACCGGTATGCACACCGCGTCGGCCCCGGAGAGCTGACGCTCGTACAACTCCGTGGCCGGGACACCGGACAGGAGTCGGGATCCGAAGACGGCACCGGCGGAGGTGCCGATCACGACGTCGGCCCTGGTGAGATCGATCCCCGCTTCGGTGAGCCCGGCGAGGACCCCGGTCAGCCAGGCCCCGCCCACCGGTCCGCCGCCGCCGAGCACCAGTGCGGTGTCTGCCACGCCTCCCCCTTCCGTGGACGCGCCCGTGGACTCCACGGGCAATGAAGCGGGGAATACCCCCCGCTTACCTTGTCGACGATAGCACTGGTACCGGGGAATGTTCCCCGGTACCAGTGCCGGGATGGCGGGGAGGCGTGCTGGGCGAGCCGCCGACGGTGCGGCGCCGCGATGCGCCGCGCAACCGGAAGGTGCTGGTGGACGCGGCCCGCGAGGTCTTCGCCGAACAGGGCCCGGACACCCCGCTCGACGAGATCGCCCGGCGGGCGGGCGTGGGCAATGCCACGCTCTACCGCCACTTTCCGAGCCGGCAACGGAGAGATCCCGTTGGCTACTTGAGGGGCGCCTGCGGCAGCGTGCCGGGGCAGAGCCGGCGCGGCTGCTTGTCTCCCTTGAGCTTCGCGTCCACGCAGCCGCCCGGCAGTGCGCCGGGGCCGTACGTGCTGGTGCCGAAGTTGGCGGTGACCTGGAGAACGCCGTTGCCGAAGCTGGTCTGCTGCACCTGGTGGTCCGCGCTCAGGTAGCGGAAGTCGGTCATCGGCTGCGTGCCGGCGGCCTGGTGCAGTGGCGCGAAGTACTGCTGCAGCGCGGCCAGTTGCTTGCCGTCGGTGGTGAGCGTCGGGCCGTTGAGGACCAGGTTCAGCGGGGTGTTCTGCAAGATCGCCTGCAGCGCCCGGGCGGTCTCCAGTGCCGGGAACTTGGTGTAGGGAAGCTCCCACCGGTCGAGGTTGACCTGGGCATCGTGCAACGCGGTCTCCAGCAACGGGATCCGGTACGTCGGGTCGAACATGGCCTTGGTCAGATCATTCGGCAGGGTGACCGGCTTGAAGAAGATCCCCGGTGCGGTGGCCGGCGCGTAGCCGCCCCAGACCTCCTTGTTCTTCTCCAGTGGCCACAGCCCGTCCGCCGGCGGAGTCAGCGAGCCGTGACTGAAGTCGATGACCGGGCCGGCCCAACTGTGTGCGGCCTCGGATCCGAGTACCAGCTTGTCCGGGCCGGACAGTTGGCGCATCCGGGCGATCCGGTTGGCTTTGTCCTGCTGCTGGTTCATCGGGTGGTCGGCGCTGAAGTCGTCGTACAGCTCGCCGGCCGCATCCACGTCCAGGAAGTAGCTGTTCGATCCGTTGGCGGTCATCTGCGTGGTGCGCTGGGCGAGGAACTCGTCGTGCTGCGCGAATGCCTGCGAGCTGAGGTAACAGCCGCGATCGTGGAAGCCCGCGAGCACGGAGCCGTCCTGCTGGTGGATGCAGTAGCCCGGGTAGACCGGGGCCGGCCAGGCGGAGGTGGGGGCATCGGCGGTGGCCGGGTCCTGCCCGTTGGCGAACGAGTCGTACGGGCCGACCAGATAGCCCGCCTGCTTCGCGGCGGCCACCGCCCGTGCGTCCATCGGCCGGTCGTCGGCGTCGTAGCCGAGCCAGAGCCGGGACAGGCCCAGCGCCTGCATCTGCTGCACGCCCTGCGCGGTGCGGGCGCTGCCCCAGGTGTAGGCGTGGAACGCGCCGAGCAGCTTGCCGACCTCCGGGTTGGCGGCGATCTTGCTGCTCAGCGTGACCAGTTGGCCCTGGTCGCTGAGCCAGCGGCGGTAGTCCTGCGCCGGGGCGACGGGAGAAGGGGTGGTGAGGGCGAAGGTGAGCGTGTAGTCCCGGGTGCCCGCCCGCTGGGAGAACGTGTGCACGGCGGTGCCGCGCAGACGGCCGTCCTGGGAACTGAAGCCGAGCGAAGTGCCGATCGGCTGTGGTACCAGGTAGCTGACACCCGCTCCGGCCAGCGTGTAGCCCCACAGCGGCATGCTCAGGTCGTTTTCGAGGCCGTAGTCGGCACCGGCCACGCCGGTCCGGGTCGAGTTCCAGAACGGGTCGGCAACCGGAATGCCCAGACCCTCGCCGCGCGGCAGTTGCAGCTGCGTGGCGGACGGATCGGTGCCGGTGACCGGCCAGGACAGCGTGGCGCCGTTCTGCTCGCTGTGCACCGTGACCTGCAGCCGACCGCGCACCGAGGCGGCGGTGACGCTCAGGCCGTGCTCCGGCAGCGTCCAACTCGCCGTGCCGCCCTTGACGGTGACCGGGCCGGGCGCACCCAGTGGCTGCGCCGCAGGTGCGGAGAGGGTCAGCGTCCGTCCGTCGCGGCCTTGCGCGGTGATGGCCAGCGAGTCGGTCTGCAGCTGTGCGACGCCGCCGTTCACCGGGATGTCCAGGAGGTTGCCGTGCAGCCGGATCGAGAAGTCGGCGGGCGCCCGGCCGGCAGGGTGGGTGGTCGCCCCGTGGGCGGCCGACCAGGTCGCGCTGACGAACGTGGCAGCGCTCACCAGCGCGAGCGCTGCCATCCGCGCTTGGGGGCGATGAGTGCGTCGCGGGCGTTGCGGGCAGGGCGGCGGAGTCGAGCTCGTAGTCGTCATGCTGTGGAAGGGTGTCGGCAGGTCATAAGAACACTTCTTATGAAGCGTCGGCGGAGCCGCGCGGACCTGGACGAGCAACTGTCAGCGCGCTGCTTCACGGCGCTGCTTCACGCCGACAGACGGGCCTGCGGCAGCGAGGTGCCGGCGTTCAGCAGCTCCGTTGTGGCCCGGGCCGGCCCGACTTCGGCCGGGAGCCTCGCCCGGACGCGCTCCCGCAGCACCCGTCGGCGCTGACCACCCTGGCGGGCACGCTCAGCCGGGCAGCGTCAGCCGGAACAGCGCGCCGCCGTCCGGGGCGTTCTCGGCGGTGAGGGTGGCGCCGTGGGCGCGGGCGATCTGCCGGGCCATCGCGAGTCCGAGACCGGAGCCGGGCAGCGCTCGCGCGACCGAGGCACGGTAGAAGCGGTCGAAGACGTACGGCAGGTCCTCCGGCGCGATGCCGTGGCCGTGGTCGCGCACGGTCAGCTCCAGGCCGGCCGTGAGGCGCACCTCGACCGTGCCGCCCGCCGGGCTGAACTTGGCCGCGTTGTCCAGCAGGTTGGACAGCAGCCGGGCGAGCCGGGCCGGCACGCCCGGGACGGTGCGCTCCCCGGCGGCGTCCACCAGGGTGAAGCCGACCGCGGGCCAGTGGCCACGGGCGACGTCCACGCAGTGCGCGACCAGCGGGCCCACCCGGACCTCTTCGAGCAGCGGCTGCGGCTCCTCGTCGCGGGCCAGCTCGATCAGGTCGTTGACCATACCGGTCACCTCGCGCAGCTGGCGGCTCAGCGCGGCGGCCGCCCGCTCGCGCTGGCTGTCGGTCAACCGGTCGGCGCGGGAGAGGAGTTCGGCGTTGGTGCGCAGTGCCGTGAGCGGGGTGCGCAGCTCGTGCGAGGCGTCCGCGACCAGTCGGCGCTGGGCGGCCACGGACTGTTCCAGCTCGCCCAGCATGGTGTTGAAGCTGCCGGCCAGCCTGGTCAGTTCGTCCTCCCGGCGACCGGGCGGCAGCTCGATCCGCACTCCGGCGTCGCGGGTGTCCGCGATCCGCTCGGCGGTCCTGGTCAGCCGGGTCACCGGGGCCAGTCCGGTGCGGGCGACCGTGTGGCCGAGCGCGGCGGCCAGCAGCACGCCGGCCGCGGCGACGGCCGCCATCAGCTCGCCGGCCTGCCGCACCCCCTCCTGCACGGTGTCGGCGCGCAGCGCCACCTGGACGGCCTGCCGGGTGCCGGCGGGCGCCGTGAGCATCGGGGTGGTGAGTATCCGGGCCGGGTGGCCGCCGATGGCAAGGTCGGTGAAGTAGCCGCCACGCTCGCGGGCCGCGACCTGGCGGGTGGCGGGGGTGACCGGCAGCAGGTACGGCTGGGCCGGGTCCCTGGCCGGGTCGGCGGGCACGATCTGGGCGCACGCGGGAGCGGCCAGATAGCCGCACTCGCCGTAGACCACCTGCGGGCCCCGGTCGCGGTACTGCTGCTGGAGCAGGGTGGCCTGCTGGGTGAGGTGCAGGTCGAGCTGGTGCTCGAGCTCGTAGCGGACGATGGTGAAGGCCGCTGCGCTGACGCCGAGGGCGACCAGCGCGACCGCGGCCGTGCAGGCCAGCGCGAGGCGGGTGCGCAGCGGACGGCGACGGCGCCAGCGAGCGTGTGCCCTCACCGCTCCTCCAGCCGGTAGCCCACCCCGTGCACGGTGTGCACCAGCCGCGGCTCGCCACCGGCCTCCAGCTTCCGGCGCAGGTAACCGATGTACACCGCAAGCGAGTTGGAGTCGGGGCCGAAGTCCGATCCCCACACTCGCTCCATGATCACCTCGCGCGGCAGCACCTGGCCGGGGTGGCGCAACAGGACCTCCAGCAGCGCGAACTCGGTGCGCGAGAAGTCCAGCGGGCGTCCGCCGCGGCTGCCGGTGCGGGTGACCGGGTCGACCACCAGGTCGGCGTACTGGTACTCGGCCTCCTCGACGGCCGGCGCGCTGCGGCGCAGCAGGGCGCGCAGCCGGGCGGTCAGCTCGTCCAGCGCGAAGGGCTTCACCAGGTAGTCGTCCGCGCCCGCGTCCAGGCCGTCGACCCGCTCGCTCACCGAGTCGCGGGCGGTCAGAACCAGGATCGGGATCCGGTCGCCCAGGGCCCGCAGCCGACGGCAGACCGCCAGGCCGTCGAGCGCGGGCATCATCAGGTCGAGCACCATGGCGGCGGGCTGCCAGCGGGCCACCTCGCCGAGCGCCGCCAGCCCGTCGGCGGCGCCGCGCACCTGGTAGCCCTCGACCGCCAGTCCGTCCTCGACGGCGGCGCGCACCTCCGGGTCGTCGTCCACGACCAGCACCTTCTGCCCGTTGCTCATGCGGACAACCCTCTCAAAGCGACTCTGAGAACTCTCTTACATCGGCTCGCCAGGCTGCCGGGCATGCGGACAGAACACGGGGACCAACCCCTTTCAGTGGTGATCGGTGCCGGTGGCACCGGCGGGCACATCTATCCGGGCCTGGCTCTGGCCGAGGCCCTGCGCCGAGCCGATCCGCGAGCGGTGATCTCGTTCGTGGGCACCGAGCGCGGCCTGGAAACCAGGCTGATACCGGAGGCCGGCTACCCGCTGCACACGGTCGACATGATCCCCTTCGACGCCGCCCTCGGACTGCGCCGCTACCTGCTGCCCGCCGCGCTGCTGCGCTCCGCCCGGCAGTGCCGGGAGATCCTGCGGGCCCAGGGCGCGCAGGTGGCGGTCGGCATGGGCGGCTACCCGAGCGCGCCGGTGATCGTCGGAGCCCGGCTGGCCGGCCTGCCGAGCGTGGTGCACGAGTCCAACGCGGTGCCGGGACGGGCCAACCGCTTCGCCGCCCGGCTCACCCCGTACATCGCGCTCGCCTTCGACCGCACCCGAGCCCACCTGCCCGCCGGCCGGCAGGTGGAGACGGTGGGCATGCCGCTGGTGGGCGCGGTCGCCCGGCTCGACCGGGCGGCGCTGCGGGCCGAGGCCCGGCGCCATTTCGAGGTCCCGGAACACGCCCGACTGCTGGTCTTCAACGGCGGCAGCCTCGGCGCCACCCGGCTCACCGAGGCCGCCGTCGACCTGGCCGAACGCTGGCGGCACCGCACCGACCGGCGACTGCTGATCAAGACCGGCTCGGCCGCCCTGGACGAGGTGCGCGCCCGGCTGGCCGGCAACCCGGTGGCGCGGGCGGTGCCCTACCTGGACCGGATGGACCTCGCCTACGCGGCTGCCGACCTCATGGTCTGCCGGGCCGGCTCGGCCACCGTCGCCGAACTGTCCACGCTACGGATGCCCGCCGTGCTGGTGCCCTACCCGCACGCACCGCACGACCACCAGACGCACAACGCCCGGGTGCTCTCCGACACCGGCGCCGGCCTGCTGCTGCCGGACGCCGAATGCACCGGCGAACGGCTGGCCGCACTGGTGGAACCGCTGCTCGCCGATCCGGCCCGGCTGGCGGCGATGGCGGCGGCAGCCGACCCCGGTACCCACGCGGACGCCGCCGACCTGCTGGCCGCCAAGGTACTGGCCACCATCCGCCGCGGCCTCCCGGCCATCGAGTCCGTGCCCACCACCGAGCCGGCCGACCCGCAGGGGCCGCACCGGGCGAACGACCCACGTGACCCATGTGACCCACATGACCCACATGACCGATACGACCCGTACGGCGCGCTCGGCCGCTTCGCGCCCGACAGCCCCTACGGCCCGCTGAACAGCAACAGCCAGATCCCGCACACCTGGAGGACGACATGATCGCGCAGACCGACGACCGCCACCCGCAGCCCTCGAACGGCCCGGCCGCGCCCGCGGACTGGACCGGACGCACGGTGCTGGTCACCGGCGCCGAGGGCTTCATCGGCAGCACCCTGGTCGACCTGCTGGTGACCCGGGGCGCCCGGGTGCGGGCCCTGGTGCACTACAAGCCGTACGCCGAACGCGGCTACCTGGCCCGCTACCTGGCCGAGCCCGACGCCGCCGTGGAGATGCTCGCGGGCGACGTCCGGGACGCCGGCCGGGTGCTGGACGCGGTCGCCGGCTGCGACACCGTCTTCCACCTCGCCGCGCTGATCGGCATCCCCTACAGCTATCAGGCCCCGGAAGCCTACGTGCAGACCAACGTGGTCGGCACCCAGAACATCGCAGCCGCCTGCCTGCGCCACGGCGCCAGGTTGCTGCACACCTCCACCAGCGAGGTGTACGGCAGCGCGATCACCGTCCCGATCAGCGAACACCACCCGCTGCAGCCGCAGTCCCCGTACTCCGCCTCGAAGATCGGCGCCGACATGGCGGCCCTCTCCTACTAGGGCTTTGTTAGGTACCCCAAGTGATCGTCACTGGATAGGCTGTGATTTTCTTTCAGGTGTGACACCTGAGGAGATGGAAGAGGTCCGGCCGCGTTTGGAGGCCTTCGCCGCCGAGATGCTCGGCCCGCTGGCCCGTCGGGACCAGCGGGCCAAGGGCGAGCTGTACCTACGCGGGCTGATGCTGGACGGCAAGCGCAAGTCGATGCAGCCGATGGCCGAGCGCCTGGGCGTGGACCACCAGCAGCTCCAGCAGTTCGTGGCTTCCTCGACCTGGGACTGGGCCAAGATCCGTGAGCGGCTGGCTCGTTGGGCCGCGGCACACATCGCGCCGGAGGCGTACGCCATCGACGATGTGGGCTTCCCCAAGGACGGCTACGACTCC